>JAFSCH010000144.1 GCA_017436865.1 Lachnospiraceae bacterium | reverse complement strand
TTGCGAATCATCAAAATAACTTCCATAATGAATTCCATGAAAATATCCACCCTTATAATAGTACGGACTTAATGCTCCACTCGGTGATTTTGTCATCATAATATATTCTCTCCTTCTTTTATATAATCATCTGCTATTTTTCGCACTATCTTTACTTATCCTTTCACAGCTCCACTCATGCCCTCCACATAGAACTTCTGCGTGAATAAGAATAGAATTGCTATCGGAATAGACACCAATACTGCCCCTGCAGCCCAGCTTGTATACCAAGCGTCAATGTACTCTTTTTCCAGCATTTTCCACAATCCGATTGATACCGTGTAATACTCTGCATCTGCTCTACAGATTACCTTAGCAAAGATAAAATCAAGCCATGGAGACATAAAAGACGTCAAAACTGTATAAACAATAATTGGCTTGCTTAGCGGCACTGTAACCTTTGTAAAAATATGCCATCTGCTTGCTCCATCAATAATCGCAGCCTCATCGAGCGACTTTGGAATCGTATCAAAGAATCCTTTTGCTACATAAAAGCCCACACCAGAACCAGCCGAAAAAACAATCATCAATGACAAACGAATCATACTTCCCTGCGTAAGTCCAAATACTTTCAAAATATAATAAACCGCAATCATTGACATAAATCCCGGAAACAACCCCAGAATCATAGCAACATTCATCAGTGGTTTTCTCATCTTAAAACGCAATCTCGACATACAGAATGCTACAGAAAGCACAAAAATAGTAGAGATAATGCATACGACTATAGAAATAATCAATGTGTTTCCAAACATTTGCGGAAAATTCAAAATACTAACATCCGTAAACAATTTTATATAATTATCAAAGGTGTATCCCTTTGAAAAAAAAGTCGTCACATAGGAACCCTTTTCCTCACGAAAGCTTGTCAATAATACCCATAAAATCGGCATTACCCAAATACATGCCAATACGGCTAAGATGATATGTACAAATACATTTCCTAAAGATTTTCGAATTTTTGCTCCAGTTAATACAGTCTTACTCATTACATAAATCCCTCCTCATCTTTATAAGATACGGTATTTCGATAGGTTACTAACGCTACAATTGCTAATACAATAAAGGTCATAATACCTATAACCGCACCAAGATTATAATAATTCTTTTCAATTGTTAGCTTATATAACCATGTAACCAGAAGATCCGTCTTTCCTGCCGTATCACCAACACCTGTCGGATTTCCACCTGATAATAAGAAAATAACATTAAAGTTATTCACATTACTTGTAAACTGCGTAATCAAATATGGGGTCATAACAAATAGCGTATAAGGCAACGTAATTTTGAAAAATATCTGAATCGGATTTGCTCCATCAATCTTTGCAGCTTCATATAATTCACCCGGAATATTCTGCAAGATACCGGTTACCTGAAGCAACGTATATGGAATACCTACCCAACAGTTAATGATAATTACCGTCACTCGCGCCCAAGTAGCATTGGTAAAAAACGGCAATGCGGTATCAATAAAACCATATTTTATCAAAAGTGTATTTACAATTCCTGTTGGCTGTAGCATCGTTCTCATAATTAATAAGGAAACAAACTGCGGAACTGCAATGGATAACACAAAACAGAATCTCCAAAAGCCTTTCGCATAAGTATTCTTACGATTAATGACAATTGCAAGAATCATGCCGAATACATAATTTAATACCGTTGCAAAAACTGCCCATATTAATGTCCATCCAAGTACCGAATAAAACTGTCCACCAATTCCATCTCCAATGTTCAGAATCTTCTTAAAATTTGCAAGCCCTGTCCAGTCAAACAGTACCAAATGCTCATCTACCTTACTATAATTCGTAAATGCCATAGAAATCATAAAAATCAATGGAACAATCGTAAATACTAATACTCCGGTAATAGGTAATGCCAATAATAATTTATGTATATTTTTGTCAAAAAGACTCTTGATATCATCCTTAAAGCAATTCACATGCTTACCTGTTCGTTCACAACACTCCGCATAATATGCACTTTTTACAGATTCTCGCCATATCACAATAAATCCTAATGTAATACAAAGCGTTGCTATACCGTACAGCAACAAGATAAACGACTGGTCTCCCGGAATATACTCATAAATACTCTTTGCATCATTCCAAACCTTTCCTTCAAACCTTTGTTACCTTCCTTATATGACAAAATCTCTGGAAACGTTTTCAATTCACCAGAGATTTTGCCGCGTGTTACTATATGTAATAGAAAGAAAACTTATAAGCTAATTTATTTTGCAACGTCTGTATTCATTGCCGTATTCATTTCTTCGGTTTTTTCTGCCGCATTTTCAGCCGTTACATCACCAGCAATAATATTTTTTCCCATATTTTCAGCCGCAGACCAATAGTTACTCATGGAAGGCACCAATGGCTGCATAATAGATGTTTCCTGCATAACCTGTGACACTGCCATTGCAATTGGATCATCTACAATAAGCTTAATGTTGGATGGAAGAATATTTCTTGTTTCATAATGATCAAGCTGAGCATCTTCACTAGCAAGATGTGCTGCTAAAGCCATAGATACCTGCATATTTTCACTCTTTGGATTTACACCGATTGCTTTAGATCCCATAAAGGACTTCATTGTGCAATCTTTTCCATCGATATTGATTGTTGGTAGAGCTGCTACACCCATATTATCTCCACCAAAATCGATTCCAGCAGCTTCATCTGTACCATCACCAAATAAAGTACATCCATTTGCTGCATAGAACGCCTGTATATACCATGAATTAGATAATGGGAAAGATACCTTTCCTTTTTCTAACATTGTTTCCAAACTCTTCACATCTTCCTCTGTATATGCACTCTTGTCGTAATACATAAACCATGTATTAGATGTAAATGGGAATGCTACTACTGCATCATTGTATGTAACAGAAGAAACAATCGACTCTGAATTTGTCGTTGTAATATAATCAAGGTAAGAACCTCCAATTTCTGCGAGTGCATTAGAAGCTACCAAATCATAAATATTGTCATTTGCTAACATATATACATCTGCAGAGCCTTCTACATCTGTTACTACTGTAGTTTTTGCATCTCCTTCTGCGCATACTCCATATTCAAAAGTAATATCCCACTCTGGATGTGCTTCATTAAAAGCATCACACTGAGCAGATAACCAACCTGTATTCTGATCTTCCTGTGGACTCCACACAGTAATGGTTCCACTCCACTTTTCATCTTCTATTGTTGCACTGTTTGCCTGTGTATCTACTGTTGCATTATCTGTTCCACCCTGTGTTGCTGAAGTCTGCTGACCACAACCAGCCATAGACATTGTCATTGCTGTAATAAGCAATAATGATATAATGATTTCTTTTTCATTCTTATACTCTCCTTCAAAATTCGTAAACCTTTATTTTCTGTTTTTTTCTATCCACTTTACTGCGAAATCAACGATGTCTCTTTGCTTCATTAATCGAATCATTCCATTTCCAAGTGTTATT
>JAFSCH010000080.1 GCA_017436865.1 Lachnospiraceae bacterium | reverse complement strand
GAGCAGGACTAATCAAACATGCCGAACGCTCCATTTAGGAAATACCAAACAAGCGGGTTTGCATTTGAGGCATATTCATTTGCTATACACAAAACCTGAAAAGGAGTGCTCATAGCCTTGAATGTTACTTAGCTAAACCCAAATTTACTTTATTCAATCTAGTATATTAACTAAACTTAACATATTCCCCTTCTCCTGAAAATAGTCAGGCGAAAGCTGATATGGTATACTTATTGTTATGACTTAATTATTTTACTTGAAAGGAAGATATAAATATGCCTTATATTACAATTGAAAGTGGCACATTAACCGACCAGCAAAAAGAAGAACTTATTCGAAGATTAACGGAAGTTTCTTCCGAAATCATGCATGTGCCACAAGATTTTTTTGTTACTACGATAAAAGAAGTTTCTGATAAAAATTTCGGTATCGGTGGAAAAACCATTGACAAAGTAAAAGATGAATATAGGAAAGCCCATTCATACTCTCTGGGAGACTAACTCATGGAAACAAAACGCTTAACATTACGCCACTTTATCAAATCTGATTCTGCTTCCTGCTTTAAAGGCTGGGGACAAGATAAGGAATTAGGAAAATATATTATTTCCTACCCCATGAAAAATGTTCAACAAATGGACCACTATATAGAAGGACTTCTTTCTAATGAACACGCGTGGCTTATTACCCATAAAACAACAAGTGAAGCAATTGGCTATGTAACCTTAGATATCCCATATGAACAGTTAGGCATTGGCGAGATTGCCTATGTTATTGGTGCCAAATATCAGCACCAGGGTTATGCCTCAGAAGCATTAAACTGTGTACTTGAAGAATATCTTATAAATCGCCGTTTATATATGATTGAAGCCAAATACAACGAAACCAATATTGCTTCTAAAAATCTATTACAAAAATTAGGATTTCATATAGATGGAACTCTAAGAGATAGAAGGATTGATTTATCATCGGGTAAACGGACAAATCTTGTCATTTGCTCCTTAACTTCCGAAGAATTATATAAGAACTCCTAACAAAGAAAGAGCTTTCCACTATATTACAACTCTTTCCTTATAAATGGAAAATCCGCCTCTGTTTTATAACTTTGGCGGATTTCTGTTTTGCATATGACTATAAAAATACTGAATAGTTACTTTATATACCCCCAAATTAGCAGCTGAGTATTTCCAATAATTCTTCTTGGCTCATATTGCTTAATTGATTCGTTTCTCCATTGATTACCTTGTCAGCAAGGTCCTTCTTGGCTTCCTGTAGCTTTTGGATCTTCTCTTCTACGGATTGCTTCACAATTAATTTATATACCGTTACCTTTTTCTGCTGCCCTATTCTGTGTGCTCTGTCTGTTGCCTGATTCTGCGCTGCCACATTCCACCATGGGTCATAGTGGATAACGACATCTGCGCCTGTGAGATTCAAGCCCACACCACCGGCCTTAAGAGAAATTAAGAACACTCCTACATTATTTTCATTAAATTCTTTTACTAACTGCAAACGTTTTTCCTTCGGGGTCTCTCCTGTAATCTTATAATAGCTAATTCCTTCCTTTTTTAGTCTTTTTTCCAGTATTTCAAGCATTGTTGTAAACTGAGAAAACAGCAGAACCTTATGTCCTCCCTCCAGAGCACTTTGTACCAATTCTATACACGCTTCTGTCTTAGCAGACTCTCCATGATAATTTTCAAAACATAACGAAGGATCACAGCATATTTGTCGCAATCTGGTGAGCTCCGCTAATATCTGCAATTTATTGCGACTGAATTCCTCTCCGCTTTGCTTTGCAATCTCCTGACGCATATGTACCACTTGTGCATCATAAAGCTTTCTCTGTTCACCTTCAATTGCTACCACTCTAGTCTCTTCCAATTTGTCCGGCAAATCCTTCAATACATCTGTTTTTAATCGTCTCAGAATAAACGGTGCAACCATTCGCTGTAATCGTTTTGCTGCTTCTTCATCCTCATTCTTTACAATCTTCGTTTCTATTTCTTTTTTAAATGTATCATACCGATATAAGAAGCCTGGCATCAGATAATCAAAAATACTCCACAGCTCACTCAGCCTATTTTCAATTGGTGTACCTGTCAGTGCATATTTCACTTTGCTCTTAATGACCTTTACAGACTTTGCCGCCGCTGTTGTATGATTTTTGATGTATTGTGCCTCATCTATAATCTGATAGTCAAACTCCTTCTCCTCATAATAAGAAATATCACGTTTTAATAAATCATAAGACGTTACAAGTACATCATAATCCTCATAAGAAGCTATAACTTCCTGTCGCTCTTCTTGTGAACCACTTATTATTCCTACCGCAAGCTGTGGTGCATATCTTTCAAACTCATCCTTCCAATTGAATACCAAAGAGGCTGGTGCAACTACTAAAGAAGGCTTTGTTGTTACATTTTCCTGCTTTGCAGCTAACAGCACCGCAATCGTCTGAAGAGTCTTTCCTAAGCCCATGTCATCTGCAAGGATTCCACCAAATCCATAGCTTTCCAAAAGCTTCATCCATTTAAAGCCATTTCTCTGATAGCCACGCATAATATGAGCTAAACATTCCGGTTCCTCAAAATCAGCTTCATTTACAGCCTTGAAATTCTTAATCAAACTTCGAAAGCTCTTATCTCTAGTATTATATACGGAACTATTTTCCTCTAAAAGCTTGTCTAAGTATAAGGAGCGATATATCGGCAAATGTACTTTTCCTTTAATAAATTCCTTTGGCGACAGCTGTAATGTATTCGTAATCTCTTCCAGCATTTTTAGCTCATCGTTTTCCAAATTTACAAAGCTTCCATTTTTCAATCTAAAATATGTCTTTTTTGCACGGTAACCATCTAAAATCTCTAACAATTCTTTCTGACTTAGTTCTTCTGAAATAATATCCAAATCAAGCATTCCATTTTGTATTGCAACACCTACGGATACCTTTACCTTCTGGATTACATTCATGTTTTTAAATGCCTGTGTGCAATGCACCTCTCCTAATCCAGCTAATACGTCCAAGCCTCTCTTTAATACCTGGAAAATCAGTTCTTCTTCACTTCCACAATGAATCATATTCCGCCCTTTATCGTAATAAGGGAAAAATTCCTGTAGTAAAAACAATATCTCTTCTTCTCTAGACCGCATACGAAAGCTATAATCCGCCTCTTCATTTGCATCTATCGTATCTAATATAGAAATCTCATTTTCTCCATAAACAGCATTCACCTTGCACTCTATGTTCCCTTGATTACTATCTAAGTAAAACAAAAATCTTACTTCGGGCGGTAAATATTTCTCTATTTCTTCCCGGTGCTTTTCCTTAATTTCCACAATATCCGCCAATTGTGGTAGCATATTATAGTAAAAGTCCTGCAATTTCTTTCTTCCTACCTGAAAGTAAAGTTCCCCATTAGAAGTTCCTGTAAATAGAAGTTTTGCTTTTTCTGTAAATTCTTCATCTACCTTTTTCAAATAACCATCTTCAATATAATACGCAGCTTTTTCTCCTTCAAAAAAGTCCGGAAGCTTACTATTTACTTTGATTCCTTCAAAATCTCTATCTTTGTTTACATCAATATTCATAACTATATGAGGATTTTTTTCTTTTGTGTGCAAAATCGCTTTTTTCTTAGTATTACCACTTCTATCCTCATATTCGCAACCATCTTCTCCCAACAGTTGATAGAAACGGTCCAATCTCCAGCCATATAACTTTATCTCTGAACATTTCAAATCATTCTTTCCATAATAATATCTATGCTCAGAGATTCTTTTATGGATAATTCTTTCCTCATCCATCGCTCTGTTAATATAAGTTATCCACTTTCTGGATTCCTGCGTAAAGTTATCCGGTTGATGATTAATCTCGGTGTCTTTTCCATAAATACGGGTCGCACAACTTTCTACTGCAGTGGCAAATTCTTCCAAATCCTTCACTACATACATCTTGGTCGTGCCAATCTTAAATGACAATTCCAAGTTTTTTCCATGCTGTACAATTCTTGGCTCTAAGCGAATACTTTCCTCATTTTTCACTGCATTGGCCAGAATACCTTTTCCTCTTTGCATTCTATATAAATTCAGCAGCACTGCTCCTGTCTTATCTGTTGCATCACCCATGTTCCTTTTTTCTATAATCTCCCTAGCTTTAAGCAATGTTGCTGCGACATATTTACAATTACTTTCACCATGCCAATAATAATATCCATATCGTCTGCAATCATCACAGCTACATGTTACTTTTTCCGCTGTTAATTTTGAACACAGCATATTTACACGTACATGCCCTCTACTGCCTACTCTACAATCTGCTTCTAAGATAAGCATCAGCTCATTCTCGCCTTCTATGTAGCCCGTATCAATTGTTTGTAACTCCATATCCCCTTTATCACACAGCTTCTGACCTTTTTCTCTGTCTGCCTCTTCTATATCAAGTGTATCCATCATCTTATCTATATCAAAATAACTATATTCTCTGTTCTCTATGTTCTTCTTTTTCATAATTGCATCCTGTATCTTTTTCTGTTTTTTTCTTTCTTCTTCTGCCTGTCTGATTTTTCTTGCTTCTTCTTCCGCTTTCTTGCGTGCTTCTGCTTCCTGCTCTCTCTTCTCCTGTTCTTCCTGTCGCTTTTGTTCCTCTTCTATTTTCTTTTTAGCTTCTGTTTCACGTTTTAATTGCTCAGCTTTTTGTGCCTCTTCTCTCTTCTTTTTTCTATCTGCCTTCTGCGCTGCTTTTAATGCTTTTTTCTCAGCTATCTGCTTTGCTTTTTCTTCCTTCGCACACTGTTGCCTTTCTTGCTCTTCCCGTTCTGCTTTTTCTAGCCTTTCTCTTTCTTCCTCTTTTGCACGCTGCTCTCGTTCAATTCTCTCTATCTCTGCTTTTCGCAACCTCATAAGAGTTGCTTCTTCCTCCTGCTTTTTCTTTTCCTTTTCAGCATTTATCGTATCTGCATATAGAAAATACATCGCCGCGGCCATATGCTCACAATTTCTTCCCAACTTAGATTTTGGACAATTGCATCTCAGTCTGACAGGATTGTCGTTTTTTAAAGCTACTACTACATCATACATTTTTTGTCCATGCACTTTTGCTTTCATCATATCCTGTGTTCTACTGCTTATTTCTACTCTGTTTTCCTTATATATTCTTTCAGCCGCTTCTAGAACAGACTTATCGAACATTTTTATCCATTGTTGCATGATATTGCGCTCCTTTATAAAACTATCCGGCATCAATTGCTGTAAACTTATTATCTCAATCTAGTATAAGCTTTTTACTTTCCTTTGTACACAAAAATAGTGCGTGCCAGCGCACGCACTTTGGCAAGAATTTCTTACGAAATTCTTGTCTAACTGCCACTACGCTACAGCACTTTCCTATAAAGCAAAAAAGTGATTGCCCAGCGGCAATCACTTGAAAGAATTTACTTCGTAAATTCTTTATTAACTACCACTACGTTACATCAATTTCCTAATACCTAAAAAATGGAAGTATCTACTTTCAGATGCTTCCACTTTCTATACTTATTCTATTCCATTTCCTATCAATACTTCTTTTCCTCTAAATGCAAATCCATATTTATAGATATTTTCTTTTGGTATGCCTCTAGCAATCAAGTCCATTTCATACTGCTTCTCTTCAATTTGCTTTAGAGCATTCTCTACCGTTTCTTCCATTGACTTTTCACGCTTTGACTTATGCACCTTGAATTCCAAAATATAAGCCTTTTTGCTCTTATCACAAGGCTCTAGCATAACATCATATCTTCCAAAGCCACTTTCACGATTCGAGGTAACTACATATTCACCACTAAGTTCTGCCATCAGCCCTAATACAAAGCCATGGTAGAAACGCTCAGGCTCTGCTTCCTCAGAATTTCTTCCTGTATCAAAATAACTAAACATTGTTCGAGTCACTTTATTCATATATGCATTCATTTCATCGATATCGTCATAAAACATCGCCTGTACAAAATCATTATAGTCTGACTCTGTTTCCATGAACCATTCATGCACCATGGAATAGAACATCCTTCGCACTTCCCCATTTGTCAACATCAGCTTATAGTTTGGCTTTCTTCCTATGGAAATCTGATTTAACCGTTCATACTCAAGAACCTTTAAATAGCCACTTGCCAACAACAAACTCCATACAGCCATCTCATTATCACCTAACTGACTGTACACAATTTGCTCATCAATGGGCGAGCTGATTGCTTCCCCCTTTAATAAGGCTTCAAAAGACAATTTAATATGCTTATTCCCTTCTTGTAACAACTTTCCTACCAAACGATTTCCACTGGTATTTGCCCAATAGGTATCGAATATTCCATTCGTATCCAGAAAATTCAACACTGACCAAGGATTATATATATCACGGTGACTTCCAAAAATAAACCCATCATACCATGCTTTTACTTCCGCCTTTTCATTACCCAATCCACATTCGTCCAATGCTGCAAATACCTCTTCTTCGGTAAATCCAAAGCTTGTTGCGTATTCCTCTGATGTCGTAGTTACTACTTTTATATTATTTAAATCCGAGAAAATGGATTCCTTGCTAACCCTTGTAATACCTGTCATTAATGCTCTTTCCAGATATGGATTGGTTTTAAAAGTAGCATTAAAAAGACTCCTAGTTAATGCTACCAATTCTTCCCAATACCCATTTACATATGCCTCCTGCATAGGAGTATCATATTCATCAAGCAGAATAATTACTTTCTTTCCATAATAGCGATATAAAAAATCGGACAGCTGATGTAAGGAAGATGTGATATCATTATCCTCCCATCCTTCTTCTAACATCCTATCATAAAATACTTTCTCCTGTTGAGTTAACTTCTCACTATCTCTTACATAAATATGTTCTGTATATAGTTTCCTAAGAATTTCACTTATTTTACCATGTGCATTTTGATAATTGTTTTCCTTCACTCTAGCAAAAGATAAGCTTAAGACGGGATAAGTCCCTTGTATCTGACGATACTTCTCATTCTGCCATATAAAAAGCCTCTCAAACAAATCACTTCTGTTTGCATATTTCACAGAGAAAAACTGCTCTAGCATACTGATATTCAAGGTTTTTCCAAAACGGCGTGGGCGAGCAATCAAGGTAACATCATCTGCACTCTCCCACCATTCCTTAATAAACTTAGTTTTATCAACATAAAAACAATTCTGTTTTATAATTTTTTCGAAATCCTGTATTCCTATTGCTACATTTCTCGCCATTCGTTATCATATCCTTCCCAATAGCTCTCTTTTTAGTATAAGCCATTTGTAGGGATTTTGTACACAAAAATGTAATTTACTTTTCAACTTACCTTCTCTCAATAATACTATCAATCAGACCATACTCTAGAGCTTCCACCGCAGACATATAATTATCTCGTTCTGTATCAGCAAGTATCTGCTCTATCGTTTTTCCTGTATTCTCTGCCAAAATACGATTTAATCGTTCTTTGCTCTTTTGTATATGATCAGACACGATTTTAATATCTGTCGCCTGTCCTTGCACTCCATTCCCGTGAATCGCAGGCTGATGTATCATAATTTCTGCATTAGGGAGTGCGAAACGCTTGCCTTTTGCTCCACCAGCTAATAAAAAGGCTCCAAAACTCGCTGCGAGTCCCATACATATCGTTGAAACATCGCATTTTATATACTTCATAGTATCGTAAATAGCTAATCCTGCTGAAATAGAACCTCCCGGACTATTAATATATAATTGAATATCTTTATCCGGATCTTGCGCCTCTAAGAAAAGAAGCTGTGCAATAATCAGACTTGCTGATGTATCACTTACCTCTTCTCCTAAAAAGATAATTCGATCCGACAACAGTCTTGAGAAAATATCATAACTTCTCTCTCCTCGACTAGTTTGCTCAATGACATAAGGTATCGTACTCATGCAGCCATCCTCTCTCCCTTCAACGAATTCATACTTGTGACCTTCAGCCTCACTTGCTTTGGATTAAAAATGCCATTTTTTCGATATACCTGTGGTGTGCAAAGATACAATTGATGAAATGCAAGTGTAAATGCCTGCTGTGAATTATAATGTGCTTCATAAGCAATATCAATAATTGGCTTTTTTGTCTCCACCAGCTTCTGCGCAGCTAATGTCAATCTTCGTCCTTGTATATATTTATAAATACTCGTCCCTGTTTTTTCCATAAACACTCTTGCAATATAAAACTTTGAATAATTCAGATTTTCTGCTAATTTATCTAATGACAAATCTTCTTCTAAATGTTCTTCTATATAATCTATAATTTTGTGTATAACCGAATATTCACCCATATACAAATACTCCCTTCCAATCAAGCGTTTCTATCAATTTCTTATATTTGCATATATTATAGCACCAATATTAAGGCAAATCTTAATAAAAATTGCCCTCTTGAAATACTCATAGGCATGAAATTTTTCCCTTCACCATTGTAATAAAATATTGATGTACACGTTCATCCTGATCTAATTCAGGATGAAATGCCAATCCGAGCTGATTCTTTTCCCGTACCGCTACAATGTGGTCGTTTTCCACCGCCAGTACTTCCACACCTGCTCCCACTTTTTCTATATATGGTGCTCTAATAAATGTCATAGGAATTTCTCCGATTCCCTTGTACTCTTCTCTAGTAGAAAAACTTCCTAATTGCCTGCCATACGCATTTCGTTTCACTACAACATCTAACGACTTAAAATATTCTCTATCATCATTAGATATTTTATTCGCCAGCAAAATTAAACCTGCACAAGTCGCCATTACCGGCATTCCTGTAAGAATCTGCTCTCGCAATATATCAAACATATCCAACTCTTTTAGCAATTTCCCTTGCACAGTACTCTCTCCACCTGGCAGAATAATTCCATCATACTTTTGGAATAAATCATCTTTTTTTCTAAGCTCTACATATGGTATATTCATTCTTTCCAGCATCTGCTCATGCTCTACAAAGGCCCCTTGAACTGCTAACACTGCTATTACCATATTTATTTTCCTCTTTCTGCCATAAGTAATTCTATTTCATGCTCGTTAATTCCTACCATTGCCTCTCCTAAATCTTCTGACAGCTCTGCAATTAATCTTGCATCCGTATAATTTGCCACTGCTTTTACTATCGCATTTGCTCGTTTTTGTGGATTTCCCGATTTAAATATTCCAGATCCCACAAAGACTCCCTCTGCACCTAATTGCATCATCAATGCAGCATCAGCCGGTGTTGCTACTCCTCCTGCCGCAAAGTTTACAACTGGCAGTTTTTTATTTTTATGTACATATACTACCAACTCGTATGGCACTTGTAATATCTTTGCTTCTTGAAAAAGTTCATCTTCTCGCATAGCTGAAATTTTTGCTATTTCACTATTCATCATTCTCATATGACGTACCGCTTGCACGATGTCCCCTGTTCCCGGTTCCCCTTTTGTACGAATCATAGATGCCCCTTCACTGATACGTCGAAGTGCCTCCCCTAAATCTTTTGCCCCACATACAAAAGGTACACTAAATTTAGTCTTATCAATATGATATATATCATCCGCTGGTGAAAGCACTTCACTTTCATCAATATAATCAATCTCTATAGCCTCTAAAATCTGAGCTTCTGCGAAATGACCTATACGACATTTTGCCATAACAGGAATAGATACCGCTTGCTGTATTCCTTTTATCATCTTTGGATCGCTCATACGAGATACTCCTCCTGCGGCTCTAATATCTGCTGGTATACGTTCTAGTGCCATTACTGCACAAGCCCCTGCTGCCTCTGCAATTCTTGCCTGCTCAGGTGTCGTTACATCCATAATAACTCCACCCTTTAACATCTGTGCTAATTCTACATTTAACTTATATCTTTCCATATTTCTCCTCCAGACTGAATTATGTGTAATATTGTAACTATATGGTACCGATAGTTATAATGTATTTTATTATAAACAAAACTGACCTTGATATAATATCCAATTTAAACATTTTATCCAAGGTCAGTTTATCATAAATGAACTATTGACTATCGTTCTCGTAATCCGTAGCCCTCTTTATCTCCTGTAAAAGTGCATCCTGCTGATGTGCCTGATGAAATACACTAATATAATACACAATTGCTCCAATCACATACGGAATCGTAAAACTAACAAAAATATCCCAATATCCTCCTTCTGCAACCGGGTCAAACAATCCTACGATAAATACATAAAGCATAACCAATCCCATTGCAACACCATACTGTATCACAATCATAACAAGTGGGCTGACTTTATCAAATATCTGGTGTGTATACAATACCAATACTGCAATCGTCGTAAACACGAGCATAGAAATCGTATTCATATTATTCGTTTCCGATCCAGCAAGCATATTTATGATGGTAGCTCCTAATGAAATTAGCGTATAGCTCACACAAATAACTAGCAGAATCTCATTCCTTAATGCTTTTTTCATTTCCTACTACTCCTTTCATTTTCACCAGATATTCCTGAAAACGCTTCTTATAACTGCGATTAATATACAGCTTTTCTCCATTATCAAAGGTAGCTCCTACTCGCATATTCGCCTCCGGCTTAATATTCTGTATCCGAAAAATATTAACAAGATTGGATTTATTAATCCTTATGTATCCATAGTCCCACAACATTTCCTCTAATTGTGCCAGCGAATGGTGTAATTGATATACTTTATCCTCGGTATACGCGTAAACACGCTTATCCACTGTATCCATATAATAAATGGATTCTACTTGCAAAAATTTTTTTTCACCCTCTATCGTTCCCTCTAGTACTGGCTTCTCCTGATGCACCATATCTATTATCTTTCGAATCACCGGCTTCATCTCAGAATAATAAATGTCAATATGCTCCTCTGTCTGTTTTTCATCTTGAAATAATCGTAATCGAATCACGATGTCACTCCCCCTGCTGCAATGCTTTCTTTTCTATTCTTCTATAAAATCCATCACCTGCTGAATATACTCATCGGGATAATCAATTGCGCCTTCTATATGCTTACTTGCCATGGTTATCATTTTCTTTTCATCCGCAGCAACATTCCCATACAGCTCTTTCATAATTTCCGGAAAACAAATATCATCCTGCTCTGATACAATCACAAGTGTTTTTACCTGATTTGCTTTCATTTTATCAATTGTTTCCGCATCTGCAAAGGATAATCCGTAAAATAATTTCAAATAAAGATCTCCACATGCCACTACATAGTCTGTTGGAATATCCTCACTACCTTCCATCTCGCTAAACACACCTCTAAACATTCTCTCCATGCTATCTACCGGAGAATCCAGCACTACAGCATCTACATTTTCTCTTGCATGTTGTGTCGTTGCATATAATCCTGTAGTTGCACCTCCCATAGACTGTCCATGGACTACCACCTTTTCTGCTCTAAGCTCTTGTCTTGCATAATCTACCAGACATTCTACATCTCTTGCTTCAAAATAACCAAAGGATACTTTATCACTCGAATTATCTCCATGTCCTCTCTGGTCAAAAGTCAATACATTCCACCCCTGCTCTAGATATAACTTTGCAAGCGGTGCCATACATACTCTGTCTCCACCAGCTCCATGAACAAGAATTACCGTTTCTTCAGATTCTGCACCTGCCTCATAATATGTAACCGGAACACTTACTCCATCTGCTGCCTCTAGTACAATTTCTTCTCCCTTGTACTCTTCCTGAAATCCCTTTAAATCAAATCCCCATACTTCTAATTGCTTGATACTATTCTGCTTAGTATCATTTCCCTCATTCTGATAGAGTAATCCTTCCGCAACCATTTTCCCTACCACCAAACTCATACCAATTCCAATGATTGCTACCAAAATTGCAATGCTAACTACAACTGTAATAATAATTTTCTTTCCTTTTCTCTTCATAACTAAAAGACTCCTTCTTCTATTCTACATCTTATTTTTGAGTTTTCTCTTTCTCGTAAATAAGGTATATCATAGAAAAAAGGAGTCTTCCACTCATCTTTTCCAAGTTGCGATTTAGACTTTCCAAGTTACACTTTTTTACTTTTCAACAGTTCCAAGCTCTAAAATTCCACTATCCTTGACTGCCTGTACTGCTTTCTTCAATTCCTCCGGAGGCAATACTAATGCAAATCTCACATACCCTTCGCCACAGCTTCCAAAGGCGTCACCCGGGGTACAAAGCACGCCTGCTTTTTCTACCATGACATTTGCAAATTCTCTCGATGATGTATAACCATCTGGTATAGGAGCCCATACAAACATCGTCCCTTCACTATCGGGTACATTCCAACCAATACTGCGGAATCCTCCACAAAGTGCGTCTCTACGCTCCTGATACTTCTGACACTGCTCCTTTACATAATCCTTTGGCCCACGAAGTGCCGCAATCGCACCTCTCTGTACAGGAATAAAGGTTCCAAAATCAATCTGAGAACGAAGCAATTTTAATGCTTCTACCGCATCCTTCCTTCCAATCATAAAGGACACTCTTGCCCCTGTAATATTATAGGACTTTGATAACGAAAAGAATTCTGCTCCCACCTCTAAAGCACCTTCATGCTGTAAGAAAGAACCACCTACTCTTCCATCAAAAATAATATCAGAATATGCATTATCATGAATGACAAAGATGTCATATTTCTTTGCAAAAGCAATCAACTCATCATAAAAGGAATCCGGTGCTGTTCTGCACACAGGATTGTATGGATACGATACAATCATCACCTTGGCACGCTTTGCAATGTCTTCCGGTATTTCTGAAAGCACTGGCAAGAAGGCATTCTCTTCTTTTAATTCATAGAAATACTGCTCAGTCTGTGCAAGATATGCTCCTGCCTCAAAAACAGGATATCCTGGATTTGGCAACAATACAACATCTCCCGGATCGCAAAGTGCCATACAGACATGTCCAATTCCCTCCTGTGAGCCGTGTACTCCCGTAATCATGTCTGGTGTCACACCTACGTCAAAACGCTCTTTATAATAATCAGAAACTGCCTCTAAAAGCTCTGGTAAATCCCGTAAAGAATATTTATAATCCTCCGGCTTTGCGGCACTTTTCTGCACTGCCTCCATAATATGTGGTGCTGGTGGAAAATCAGGTGTTCCTACAAAGAGATTGTAGAGCTTCTTCCCCTGCATCTCCATAGCATCTCTTTTTTCATTTAATTCTGCAAAAATTCCCGTTGAGAAGTGCTGCATACGCGTTGAACCTATTGTTGCCATATTCTTTCTGTCCTTTCGTCTCTTCTTTTTACTACTTAGGTTAATTCCATATCTTCTGTTTATATAATTATTGAGTACCTTTACTTTTCTTCATTATTTTTTTATATGCCAATCCAAAACATATCGCATGCACTAGCATCGTAATCGTCCATGTAATCGGATATGACATGTAAATAGTTTGTTGTGTATGATATTCTGGCATCTGAAATACCGTTGCAATCCATAAAAGTCTAAGCCCACATGCCCCTACCAAAGATACCACCATTGGCATAATCGAATATCCAATTCCACGAAGTGCACCTACTAGAACATCCATCATGCCGCATAATGCATACGGAGCACAAACAATACAAAGTCTAAGCATTCCTGCTTCAATTGCTTCTTGGCTTTTTGTGTAAATGCCGAGTAACCTATCCCCAAAAAATACTGCAAGATTACCAAATATTACACCTACCATAATAGCATATAGTTCCCCAACCAAAAGAATCTTATGAATTCTCTTGTATTGCTTTGCGCCATAATTTTGGCTGGTAAATGATATCGTCGCCTGATAAAAAGCATTCATCCCCATATAGATAAATCCTTCTATTGTGGATGCTGCCGAATTTCCTGCTACGACAACCGCTCCAAAGGAATTAATCGCTGACTGGATAACCACATTCGATAATGAAAAAACAGTTCCCTGAAATCCAGCCGGCAATCCTATCTGCATAATTCTAAACAGTTTATCCTTTACAATACGAAGCTCCTTTAGTTCTAGATGAATTCCACCCTGCTCCGCTATCAAACATCTGACTACCAAAAAGGCCGAAATAGTCTGTGAAATAGCTGTAGCCGCTGCTACTCCTGCTACTCCCCAATGAAAACAAACAACAAAAATAAGATTCAATATTACATTTACGATACCTGAAAAAAACAGATAATACAGTGGTCGTTTTGTATCTCCTACCGCACGCAAAATGGCACTTCCAAAATTATAAATCATCATAGAAGTCATTCCAAGAAAATAGACTCTAAGATAAAGAACCGCTAACTCCAATACCTCGGGAGGCGCTGACATCCATGTCAGAATCTGTCTTGCCGCCACTATGCCTATAACTGTAAGAATCACTCCACTGAATATACTAATCATCATCGCAGTATGTACGGTTTCGTTCAAATCCTTTTCTTTTTTGGCTCCATAGTATTGCGCTACCAAAACATTCGCACCAATCGAAAGCCCCACAAATAAATTGGTCAGCAAATTAATCAAGGAAGACGTAGAACCAACCGCAGCAAGCGAATTATCTCCGGCAAACCGCCCTACTACAACAATATCAGCTGCATTAAAAAGTAACTGCAACATACTAGAGCACATCAACGGAAGCGCAAACAACAGCATTTTTTTCGAAATAGAACCATTACACATGTCTATTTCATATTTCTTATTCTTTTCCACAATCCTTCCCCCTTTTATTAAGAAATATAGGATTTCGTAACGTCATTATAATAAGTGGTATTACCATGAAAAACCAAATAATCGGCTCTGTCCAGATAATCCCCCAGTAACCAAATATTTTTACAAATACAAAGGTAAATACTAGCTTTCCTACAAGCTCTATAAAACTGGAAACAATTGGTGTCACACAATCTCCAAAGCCTTGCATAGAATTTCGAAGTACAACAATCAATATACAAACAATTAAAAATGACATATCAGTCTCTAAATAGGTCGTTCCCCAATAAATAATATCCTCTTGTGTCGTACTTGCAATAAAACGGATAAGGTACGGCGATATGGTATGAGCAAGAACGAAAATAACCACTGCCCAACCTCCACCAAGCAATAATGCACTCTTCACACCTTGCCTGATTCTGTCATATTTTTTTGCTCCATAATTCTGACCACAATAGGTTGCCATTGCAGAACCAAGTACACTAATCGGAAGATTCCAGATTTCAAATACCTTTCTAGCTGCCGTATGTGCAACAATAATATTGGTTCCAAGCTGGTTAATTCCGCTCTGCAATGTAAGTGTTCCAAAGTTTACCAAACTTGACATCAATCCCATGGATAAACCACTTTGATACATAACCACTGCTCGACTCTTATCCAATCGAAAATCTTCTAATGATACATGTAAAATCGGAAAATCTCGCCAAATTCGCAATAAACACAGCACTACTGATAACAGCTGTGACAAAACCGTTGCCCATGCCGCACCACCTACTCCCATATGAAATTGCAAAATAAACACATAATCTAAAATCACATTAAGAAAAGCTGACAAAATCAAAAATAACAATGGTGTCATTGAATCGCCAATTGCTCGAAGAATATTCGCACACAAATTATATGCCAATGTTATAAACATTCCCCATATCAATATTTGAATATAAGATAAGGCCATCGCCTTTTGTTCCTGCGGCACATGAAGCACTTCCACTATTTCAGAAAGGAATAATGCAACGCCTGTCACCAGAATCGCTGCAGTCAAAAATCCTAGCAAAATAGCACTTGCTACACTTCTTTTTACCGCTTTTTCCTCCCCACTACCATAATACCTTGCCGTAATAACACTAAACCCCAATGACAATCCATTAAAAAATCCTGTCATCAGATTATATAACGTAGAGACAGAACCTACCGAAGCAAGCGCTGTCTCTCCTAAGATACTTCCTACTATCTTCGTATCCACCAAACTATAGAAAATTTGAAATAATCTTCCTAAAAAAATGGGAATGGCAAACCGCATTATCAGATTTATCGGCTTCCCCTCCGTTAATATCATGGTTTTTGTTTTCATCTGATTTGGCATACTATTTCCTTAATCCTTTTGGATAATGGTTCTTCATAACCTGACCTGCAAGCTTGCCCCAGCCAAGGCTATAACCATCTACCATAATCAAATACCAACCCTTTTCACCGTCATAATTCAAGGTCTGACCGTTAATAAATGCCTGTGCCTGCGGTTCATCTTTGGTAAGTATCATCACTCGCTGTACTTCCTCTTCATGCATATATAGTGCAAGGGCGTGCGATGGCTCAAAGCGTTCCTTTTTTATTGTTCCAAGATGTAAACCTGGACGTAAAACCTTCAATCCTTGAACTGCCGGCATTCCTTTTGGAATCAGATAAAGTTGATCTCCAAATGTCAAAAAGCCACCATGTTCCCTATCCAAAACACTTTTTTTCAAGGTATCTTGTTCAAACTCAAGATATAACTTTATTCCCTCTGTAGCCTTATTAGCTTGAGACTTTTTGTTTCCTTGCGTGTTCTTATTTCCAAAACCTTTTTTATTTTTTGCACCATTTCCTCTCAAAACCATATCCGGCTGTGTCCCGCACTCCTTGCCATATTTTAAGAAACCTTCATATCCTTGTGGCACTTCTCCATTTTTCTGTAGCACAGCAAGATAGTGTCCTTCACCCTGTAGCTTATGTGGCCATAAACGAATGGTTCTCTCAATATGCATCACTTCAACTGTTTCTGCGCTTAGTCCATTTCCTTCATTGCCATGGGTATAAGACCAAGAAGGTACACCACGCTCCATGCCCTTGTATAAAGGAATCTCCACCAACTCATACTCAGGATGTCTAGCTAAAAATCTTGCCATACTACCTTCATTTTCTGCCGGTGCAAAAGTACACGTAGAATACACAATTCTTCCCCCCGGTCGAAGCATTGTATGCGCACAATCTAAAATTTCATCTTGTCTCTCTGCACAAATTCTTACATTTTCAAGACTCCATTCCTCACATGCATCTTCATTTTTGCGGAACATTCCCTCGCCGGAACAGGGGGCATCCACTAAAATCCGATCAAAATATTCATCAAAAATTTCTGCAAGCTTTTGAGGACTTTCATTCGTCACCATAGCGTTTGGAATCCCCATACGCTCTACATTTTCTGCTAAAATTTTTGCTCGGGCAGGATGAATTTCATTACAAACAAGAATTCCTTCTCCCTTCATATAAGAGGCAATCTGCGTCGTCTTACCGCCCGGTGCTGCACACAAGTCCAGAATCTTCTCTCCAGGCTTTGCCTCTAAATAAGCCGCAGGCGCCATCGCACTTGGCTCTTGTATATAATATACACCAGCCTCATGCCAAGGATGCTTACCAGGCTGGTCGTCACTTTCATAATAATATCCATTTTGCTCCCATGGAACCGATTTTAAATGAAAACTGCTCTTTTCAAACAGTTCCTGTGCTTGTGCTTTCCATGGATTTACACGGAGAGCCTGATATTTATTTTCTCCATAACTATGTAGGAAAGCAGGATATGCTTCTCCTAGCATATCCTGCATCCTTTTTTCAAACTCCTGTGGAAGTTTCATATATAAAGACCTTAACCTTTCTACCTTCTGTAATGTTACTTACAGTACAAGTCCTTTGTCTTCTTCACAACCAAGTAAAATGTTCAAGCACTGAACAGCCGCACCTGACGCACCCTTTCCAAGGTTATCAAATCTCGTGCTTACCAGCACTCTGTCTTCATTTCCTGTTACATAAATCTCAATGCCATCCCAGCCAGAGCATGCATTTGCTGCAAGGAATCCATTGTAATCTGCCTCTTTACCAAAAGGCATTACCTTCACAAATTTCTCACCTTCGTAATACTTTGCTAAGAACTCATGTACCTGTTCCGGCGTTGGCTTTCCATTTAACATATCAGTATAAAATGGTGTTGTTAACAGCATACCGCTATAATAATCACAAATAACTGGCGAAAACAGTGGTGCTTTTTCAAGTCCTGTAATCTTCTGCATTTCCTTTAAGTGCTTATGCTGCTGAGTCAATGCATACTCTCTAGGAGCATCCAGTTCCACATCTCTTTCCTCTGCCTCGTACACAGCGATTGTCTTTTTACCTGCTCCACTATAACCTGACATGGCAAATGCTGATACAGGGTAATCCTTTGGCAAAATGTTTCCAGCTATTAACGGATAAATAATAGTAATAAATCCAGTTGCATAACAGCCTGGAACCGCAATTCTCTTACCATTTTTAATTGCATCTCTATGTTCCTTAGACAGCTCCGGATAACCATAAGCCCAACCTGCCTCTGTTCTATGCGCTGTGGATGTATCAATAATAACTGTATTCTCGTTCTCTACCATGGCAACCGCTTCTCTTGCAGCTACATCCGGCAAACATAAAAATGTAATATCAGAAGCATTAATATATTTTCTTATCTCATCAGGATCTTTTCTAAGCTCTGAAGAAATTTTTAAAATTTCAATATCCGTACGTCCTTCAAATCTCTCGAAAATACGCAATCCTGTTGTACCCTCACTACCATCAATAAATACTTTTTTCATAATCACACTATCCTCTTTTGTTGTCACCGTTCTCTCGTTTCAGTAACACTTTCTTCTTGAAATAATACAGTAACTATTCAATATTTTCAAAGTTGCAAAATATGCTTCATTAAGATTATAGTACAGGTTTTAAAAAAAGGCTATACCTTTATGCTATCGTTTGCACCTTTTTCGGCATTTTCCATATAAAATACAATAAACCAGCACACACCACTACAATGATTGCAAAGAACCATTCAACCTGCAATGCTTCTGGAAGTAATGCAACGACACAAGGCATAAAATTATTAATCATGTGAATCACTATACATGGTAATACAGATTTGCACTTATATGCAGTATATCCAAGTAATAGCCCGATTGGTAATACATAAATTGCCTGCATGAGATTTCCGTGATAAAGTCCAAAAAGAACCGTCGATACAATAATCGCCGCAACATCTGACCAATGCTTAGAAAGCATGTTGAAAACAATACCTCTGAATAATATTTCCTCTGCAATTGGTGCAAGGATTACCACTACCAGAAAAGCCATAAGCTCATCTCCACTTAATACAGCCTCCATGGAACTATTAAAAACTTCTAAAGCTTCCGGACTAAGTATACTTACGAAAGATGCCACTAGAATATCCAAACAATAACAACCTACTGCTGCAATAACCAAACTTCCGATTACTTTACTCTTACATACTGTTTCCTTGAAAGCAGCTCTCTTCTCAGCAGTATATTTCTTTACATATGCAAACTTATACCATAATAATACAACGATTCCATATGCTGCCGTTGATACCACAAGCAAATTAGTCATAAACTCTGTCCCCATGGTAGCTTCTACATAAAGCTGCTGTGCAGCATTTGCATCACCGCCCGCCTGCATCATGCACTGTACCATTATAATTGCTGCCATTGGAATTCCTACTACCATCTGAACAGCCAAGGCTGCAAGCAAAGCAAGAATACTAAAAAGAAGCCCCTTCCATATCTTTTTCTTAGGTCTTTGATTCTGCTGTCCCACATTCACATTTTCATTTACCATTTGTTCCATCTTTTTTCTCCCTTTTTTATCTAGTTTGTACTCATGTTGACTTTTATATGGTAACACAATGATATTTTATGTCAACCCAGAACACTTCCATGCTGTCAGCGTTACATCTGTCTTTCTATTTGTGTCATACCACCAAGCAAAATATAACGATTCTCTTCATAAATCTGTGGAAACTGTGACATTGGCAATGGATTTTGTCCCATGCCAACCTCAATCGTATAGCCCGGCCTGTTATAATCCTGTATGAACCAATCCTTATAGCCTGCATTCCCGGAAGCATAGGGGGTTTCTTCTACGGTATAACCACTTACCCATCCAAAATACTCTGCAATTCTTTTGGAATCCTCTGGTTCATAATCACGATATTTCCAGTAAACGACCTGTCCCTGCGAATGATATGCAAGAATCAGTCTAAAGTCATGCTGCAGGGTGAATTCATAAACATGAATACTTTCCGGTGCTGTCAATGGCCCAGGTCCTACATAATCTCTTGGCGCCGGTGACGTAAATCCCTGTTCTGCCTTAATTCTCTGAGCTAATTCCCAACCTGCGGGAAATTGCAGATTTAAATCAACTCCCTCTATGTTTGCTTTCCACCCCTCTGGATAAGGAATGTCCGGATATGACGCTGCTATCATTCTTGCATTGGTTTCATAGGAACTATTTTTCAATACTCCTGTCACAAGATCAACACCATCCGGATTTACCATCGGTACAAGAAAAAGACTATACTCTTCAAACAATTGCCTGCTATTTTCTCCATATAGGCCTTTGTCATTGGCATACGCACTCGCATATTCCTCTACAAACTTAAGCAACACTGGTGTTGTAATCCACTCATTCGCATGAAAGCTTGCATTATAAAATATCTGCTTTTTTC
Organism: Lachnospiraceae bacterium; assembly: GCA_017436865.1. Taxonomy (GTDB): domain Bacteria; phylum Bacillota; class Clostridia; order Lachnospirales; family Lachnospiraceae; genus COE1. Next base: position 5,970 of record JAFSCH010000080.1, on the reverse strand, counting down.
CTGTCCCTATTTGTATATATTTTATTTCTTTCCCCATTACACTCTGTCCAATGCTTCCTGTAACCAAAAACGGATAACGAACTGCTAAACCTTCTATGATAAAATCATTCAATATGGAACTATAATCAACATCTTCTGAAACAAGTTCAAAGGAAAGCGGAATTTTAATATTCATTCCTATCTCTAAGTTATTCTCATCTTCAAGAGTAGGATTTGCTGTAAAAATATGCCCTACACTGCTTCCATAACGCTGTGCAATGTTATATAGAATATCTCCTTGTTCAATTGTATATTCTATATACCCTTTTAAATATGGAATTAATCTCTCCCAGATTACTCTATCCACATAGCACCCTGTCCTCTCCCCCAAGAAGACTCGCAATCCCTCACATGTCTCTCTTCCAAACTCTCCGTCAACTGTCACTGCTATTCCTGCTCTATTCAAAGCCAACTGCAAATACTGTACCAGGATTCCCCTATCACCTATATAAATATTACGCATAACCTTCACCTCATTCTTTTCCAATATTTTACATCCTATGCCTGTTTTTCCTTTTTCATGCTAGCTATGGTAAATTTGGATTTCGTAAGAAATTCTTGTCTAATTCTCACTACGTTACAGCAATTTCCTCTTATTAAAAAAGGCAAACCATATTAGTTTGCCTTTTTCGAATTATGCATTATTGGGTTTAATCAAAATCAAACTTTGTATATCTCTCTGCTCTTGCAAGATAACGGAAACGAATCATTTCGTTCTTCTCTAAAACATCTGCTTCGTCACCTCTATACTGGCAACGGATGCAGCTGTAGATTCCTGTATCTTTGTTATAGAACATATCGATGTCGAGGTCTCGCATAAAGCAGGATGGACATCTGTAATTTAATTTGCCTTTTCCAAGTTGAGCCATGTTGCAAATACCTCCTTATCAGAAATTGTCTTCTTGTAGCCAAGCTTGAACATTGGAGAGAATGCATAGCCTTCTTCAATGTAGCCAAGAGCCTTGTCAGATGCAGTCATAGAAACCTTTGTCTGAATAGCCGGAACAACTGCACTTACTGCTGTTGCGCCATCAAGCTTCGCATCACGACACTTATATTCATAATTGATGGTTTCACCATTTTCGCCTTCACAAGCAAGAACAATACCTGTCATATCTTCCGGATATTCTGTTGTACCGTAACAAGCTGTGATGTACTCATCAAGCGTAATCTCTGCGTTAGGATCGCTGATTTCAAGAATATTTCTTTCAATCTTAATGTTAGAAGCACCTTCTTCGAAGTATTCCTTAGTCTGAAGTTTAACCGTAACACCGTTGAACTTGATTTCAACAGGGTCAAGTGTTAAGATACGTGTCTTCTTGCCATCGATTACTTCTTCTGAGAAATGGCAGTGTGTTGGGCAGAGACATAAATCAACCTCTTCACCATTATAAGAAAGCTTAGCACTTCTTACCGTACCTGCTCCTGCATAGTGTGTGAAGTAACCTGCACGATACTTCTCCTGAATTAAGAATGGATAAGAAGCATCCTGTACATGCTTTGTACCGATACCAACCGGCCACTCAAGCTTAGCAACATAAGGACGAAGGTCAACGATAGCACCACCCTGATCCATATTTACACAAGCTCTCATGTAAGGGTCACAGTACCAGAATAACTGCTTGTCTGAACCGTAAAGAATATCTCTCCAAGGAGCACATTCAGGCTCATTGTAGTTTCCTGCGTTTACGCCCTTCTTCTCTCTATAATAGTCAGCAAACTCAGCCATAGTCATGTCGATAAGCTTGCCTTCCTTCTTTAAGTCACCATAGTACTTACATCCATCGCTGTATGACTTGTAGAGAAGCTCATATGGCTGCTCCCAACGTCCCATCTTATTCATCCAGCCTGGTCCTACGAACATCATGTTGTATGAATATCCGTTATTGTACTTAGCAAGATCACGATACTGATCGATTAAGTTGTAAAGATATGGATATTCCCATGTCTTTGTATCGTAAATCATACCACGAAGTACGTTCTGTGGATGTGTACCGAAGTTAGAGCCATTACCATCATAACAAGCGATTAAGTCTCTTGATAAATGAGGAATAGCTACGATACCAGAGTCCTCAGCTTCGTTTGCAGCAGGTGCATGTGTGTTCTGCTTAGAAGGAATCCAAGGAGCCCATGGGCCGCCATCAAATAAGGTATACCAAGAGTTGTTACAGGTATGGTAAGCCTTTGGACCTTCTTCCCAACAAGTTGCAACAGCACATTTAACAGATGGATATTTTTCCTTAATATAGTTGGTGAGGTCAGCATCCATGTAGTAAGAACCTGTTGATTCTGGATAGAAACCAAACTTCTCATAGAACTTCTCAAACACATCGTCTACGATAGCCATCTTGTCTTCCATAGAGAACATCCAGATACAGAAGTCTTTTGTCTTATACTTCTCACGGAATTCTTCACAGGGAAGTCCTAGTAAAGAAAGAGCAATCTCATCACCATATACTTCATGGTCATGCTTTGCGATTTCTACTGCTTCATCATTGAATAAAGCAGCATAGGTCATCTGAATCGTAACTTTCAGACCATTCTCATGTGCTAACCTCTGCTGTGTCTTAAAAATATCAAGAGACTCTGTAATCAGTGCCTTATCTCCAATATCCTCTTCTTTTCCCTGTCCTGTGACAGTTGCAGAATACTCTGGAACCATCTCTGGACGATGGATAATGTTTACTACAAATTTATCCATTTTTTCCTCCTTATCTTTGGGGTAAATTATGAAATCCCCTTGAAATAAAATGATAATGTTAGCTTCTTTGATACATCCAACAAATACTCATCAAGCGTTCTTGCACCCCAACTATCATCTCCACCAACACCCATCTGCATTAACGAAACCTTTACAACGGTGTAATATATAGGTGGAAGCTCATAAGCATGCATCGCATTCTCGAGTTCATGTGGTGTATACGGCAATGCTGAAAAGCTTAAATCCTTTCCACCAAAGGATTCATTTCCGCATGACCAGATTAAAATGGACGGATGATTCTTATCACGCTGATACATAGAATTTACTCTGTCTAACAACAGCGGCTGCCATTCCTTACGGTCGCCCGGAAGAGCCTTTTCAATCGGCCATACTCCACGTCCAACCATGTCCCACATACCATGTGTTTCCATGTTACATTCATCAATCAGATAAAGTCCGTATTCATCACACAGCTCATACAGCTTAGAATCATTCGGATAATGACTGGTACGAATCGCATAGAAAAATACATCTCTGAAAATACCGGAAAAACGGAAGAAATCCTGATCCTCACACCAGCTTCCTGAAGTCCACTTAAATACCTGAACAGCAAGCTTATTCTCACCCTCTGTCATAACATCTGTCAGTTCAAACTCAGATGGTGTGAAAGTATCTTCGCTATATCCAACATACTTACCATTGCACCAAAGAGTAAATCCGCTCTCTACACCCTGAAAAGAAATGAAGATTCTCTTTCCTTTCAAGTTCTCAGGTACTGTACATTAACATACTGTGGCTTATCATAGCCCTCCATCTGGATATGAGCCGGAACAGCTATGTCATCCCAATTCTTACAATCAAAATCCATCTGCTCAAAGCCTTGTGGCGCTTCCTTTAAGTTCTTTGCATAGAAGAACTTCCACAGACCATTCAGATTGTGCTTAAAGCTTTCCTTTCCCTCACTCTATTATGATTATAACACCCATCTCTTCTATGTTGTTTATAAATACATCTTTAAACCGAGCATTTTCGACCGTTTATTTTTGCCCATTTTACCCGAAAAGTGCTTATATTTGCTCATCGCTCTACCACCCTTTCAATGCTGAAATCTTATACTCCAACAGCTTTCCTTCATGATTATCCGGTCTCTTTTTCCACTGATATGGTGATGTCCCGATAATTCGTCTGAAATTCCGATTAAACGTCGATGGTGTTACGAATCCTACCTTCTCTGCTACATCTTCCATACTGATATCTGTCTTGTCTATCAACTCACATGCTTTTTTCACACGAACAAAATTCACATACTCTACTGGTGTCATATTCATTCTCTGCTGAAACACTCGTCTGAAATGAGTCTCACTCATGTGACATTCATTCGCCAAATCTACAATCTTAAAAGCTTCTGCATAATGCTCTTCCACATACTCAATGGCTTTTTCAAGCTGTAATACATTACTTTTACTTCCTGTTGCCTTTATATGTCTGCCATTATATCTCGCTATTTCAAATAACAGTGCATACACAAGACCCCTCACACATTCTTGATGATATTCTGTTTTTTGCTGCATCTGTTCGAATATTGCACGAATCAAGGTTACCACCATCGGATTATTCTCTGCCTTAATAAAAAAAGCCTTCTGATTAATGCATTCTAATAATTCCCTTATCTCTCTGGCATTACGTTTACCACATTCTCGAAGACTTGTTTCCGGATCTATATACAAAAATTCCCAAAATGCTGGAACATCGGTATCACTTTTGGTAACATGCAAAAAATTTGCCGGAATACAGGAAACCATCCCCGTTCCAAAGCGATACAACTCATCCCCCAGTACCAAATCGCCATCCCCATAATGACAATAACCGATTTCCAACAGATTATGGAAATGCAGGTTATCAATATTTTCACCATATACCTGAATCCACTTACTTCCCATCAAAGCCAGTACCGGTTCATCCTGTGGCAACTCATAAAACCGAAACTCTGCAGCCTGTTTTTTCTTTTTCGACATATCTGTCCTCTCTTTTATTTACTATATATCATCTGTCGATTCTCTTAATACAATCTCATAGCCCATAAGATTTTTCCCTTTTACTTCTTCTCCTTGCATATAATCAAGCAAGATACGGCAAGTCAATGCTCCAAGCGCCTTATCATCAAAAAGCAAAGAGGTTATTGCAGGTTCATGATTCATCAACAAGGTACTATCATAGAAGGAGGCAACCTTCATTTGTTCCGGTACCTTTATTTGTTCTTTTGCCAACACCTGCATAACAAGGGCACATATCATATCATCCATACAGACAATACATTGTACTTCGTGTCTCAGCAGTTTTTTTACTGCCTGTTCCGTCTGTTCCATAGTCTCACAATTACTATAAACAAAGGCTTCTTCCATGGTATACTTCGCATTGTGGAATGCATTTTTATACCCTTCGAATCTCATTCTGTTTACTACAAAATTCTGACTACCTCCAACCAGTCCAATCTTGCGATATCCTCTGGCAAGCAATTTCGTCACCAGTTCACAACAGCCTTCCTTATGATTATTATCAACCTGTAAGATATCCTCATCTTTGGATGTTCCCATCAATATAAATGGTATCTGTTGTTCTTTCAAAAAAACAGCAACTTCATCCTTTACGAGCGAACGGCTTAAGATTACTCCATCAACCTTATGGTTGAATATCATACGCTCAAGATTGGAATAATCTTTTCCTGAGGTTGTCACCAACATCACATCATAATCATGTTGGGAAGCCTCTTCACAAATTCCCTGCATACTATTCTGAAAAAAGGGCATATCAACCAAATTACAATCTCCCGGAATTACCAGTGCAATATTGTAGGTCTTTTGTTGTGCCAAACCTTTTGCAATAACATTAGGTTTATAATCCTTTTCCTCTATATATGCCAAAATTTTTTTTCGTGTTTCTTCACTAATTCTTCCTTTTCCGGAAATAGCACGGGATACGGTAGTCTTTGAAACCTGTAATGCCTCTGCAATATCTGAAATTGTTATTTTTCTATTTTCCATCCTATCGTTTCGGAACACTTCCATAACCATTCGTATCCTTTCTATTTACTAACTTAAACTTCCCACACCCAAAAGGTGTATTGAACCTTGAAAACTCTATATTGTAGCCAATAAAAAAGGCATAAATCTTGACTTTTTGGTATAATTGAATCGCTAAAACAAATTACCTAAGGAGATTTATGCCATGTC
>JAFSCH010000079.1 GCA_017436865.1 Lachnospiraceae bacterium | reverse complement strand
GAAAGTATATCCGTTGGCACAACCAAAGATTTATGTTAGGTTATTTTAGAAGTGAATGTTATTATGAAAAGCCGTATGCGAGAAAGTCGCACGTACGGTTTTGTGAGGGGCTAGTGTCGTAAGGCATTAGTCTACTCGACTGATCAGGAGCGAAAAGAAAAATGTGTGAAGAATGTTACTCTGATGAAAATAGAAGAACACCATTACTAAATCCCTTGGACTGCTTAGAAAACCACACTCAATATATTTGTGGAACTTGTGGACGCTGCATTTGTATTGAACATGACCCAAACAGAGGATTGCAAAGGTGGAATTTTCCTTTTAAGTCATTGGAAATTGCAAAACTTTATTTAAGAACAGCCGATTATACAACGAAAAAATCATGTGGTATTTATGAGTTAGAGAACAGTAAAGGCAGAGTATCTTATAAAATATTTGCAGGGAATGAGGATTTACATCTATTCTTGAAAAAGAATAAAGACAAGAAATGCAAACAAATGACACCTGTGTTTACTATTGGAGAGTATAGAGGATATTCACATACAGAAGTACGAAAATTAACTTCTGATGAAATAAAACAATATATGAGTGAACGTTAACTTTCAGTAATACGCTCTGTTGCTGTACCCATTTTTCTACGATATACTCCATCAAAAAGGAGTGAACTCTTATGGGTAGAGAAATTTATGACATCATTAATGACATGGCAGAAGTATTAAACGCATCGCAGATGCAGAAACTACAAGAGGTGTTGGTAAAACGGTTATCTGAGAATACTGTGTCTGACTATTTACAGACCACGAACGTGGAGTTTCTAGATATGTTTTTAACCGCAAAGCATTTAGAAGGATGTTCTGATAAAACAATACGCTATGATAGGTGCAATATTGAAAAAATGTTGGATACAATAAATGTTCCAGTGATAAAGATTACAACTGAAATGCTACGAAAATATCTTGTGGAGTATCAAACGATAAATAATTGTGGAAAGGTAACTATTGATAATATTCGTAGAAGCCTTTCCACTTTCTTTTCTTGGATGGAGGAAGAGGATTATATTATAAAAAGTCCGATGAAAAGAATACACAAGGTGAAGACTGCTATTATTGTGAAAGAGACAATTCCGGATGAGAAGGTCGAAATTCTCAGAGATAATTGTAATAATCTTCGTGATAGGGCGATGATTGATTGTCTGCTTTCAACAGGTATTCGTGTAGGTGAATTAGTTAGACTGAATATTGATGACATAGATTTTTCTGAACGAGAGTGTGTTGTTTACGGAAAGGGAGATAAAGAACGAAAGGCATACTTTGATGCAAAGACTAAAATTCATTTAATGAATTATATTGAATCAAGAACAGATAATAATAGTGCGTTATTTGTGTCGCTAAACAAACCGCACAGTAGACTGACTGAAAGTGGAGTGGAACTACGATTACGCGAGATGGGGAAGAAATTAGGTGTGGAAAAAGTTCATCCACATAAATTTAGAAGAACTATGGCAACCAGAGCGATTGAGAAGGGTATGCCAATTGAACAAGTGCAGAAGATATTGGGACATGAGCAGATAGATACAACTCTTAGATATGCTATGGTAAATCAAAACAATGTGAAGTTGTCACATAGAAAGTATATATCATAATTGTGTTTGTAATGACAATGTATTGACACGCAATAAGGAAAAGTGCTATGATATAGAAAAAGGTGAGGAGGTATGTTTTATGGATACAAATTTGAATGTTGCTATTGCACCAAAGGATTCAACGTTTCAAGTAAGAATAAATTCAGAAATTAAAAGAGCGGTTGAGGATATTTATGCAAAAACCGGAATGACATTGACAGATGCATTTAACACCTTTATACAGCAGTCTTTAAATGATGAAGGTCTTCCTTTTATCGTTACCAAAAATAGCAAAGAAGCGTTGAGGGAACAAGCTGTTGCCATGCTGATGCTTGATTTGAAGCGAGCAGAGGAACGAGCTGAAATGGAAGGTTGGATTGATGCAGATGATTTGGAACGGGAATTGGGGGTAATTGATTGAAAAAGATAAAATATACTCCTGATGCAATAAGAGGGCTTTGCGATTATGAAGAAAAGGGTCCTGAAGTATCGAAAATGTTTGATGTAGTGTCAGACTATCGGTATATATTTGTGTCTAGAAATTATGTATTTTATAGGATAGAAGATAAATACATTCGAAAAATTAATCTTTATCATGAGAAAGAGGATATCATAAAGAAATCTGTCTTTATGATATCCTCTTGCACTATATAGAATATAGTACCATGCCCAAACAGGCAGAACTTAAAATCAATACAATAGGAGAGGTTTCAGTATGTTTTTTTGCTTTCACTATAAATTGTAAGATAAATATAATAAAAAGTATTATAAGCCCTCTTATGTCCAAGGAAACTGAGGATTCAAACTGTTGTATGCTAAAAATTGTACTGAAAAACAATATTATGGATGTAGATAAAATTAAGCCAATAACACATGGTCTGATGCCACTCAAAAAAGCCTGAACACCTTTATATTTAAGCAGATTGCGAATAAGAGTTGCAACCAGCAAAATGATGATAAAGGATGGAAGCACAACTCCCAAGGTGGCAATGAAAGAGCCAAGAAGCCCGCCTTGTGATGCTCCGATAAAGGTTGCCATATTCACAGCAATCGGACCGGACGTGGATTCTGATACGGCAACCATATTTAAAAAATCAGATTCTGAAAGCCAGTTGTGAGATAAAACCTGCTCTCTAATCAGAGAAATCATGGCATATCCGCCACCAAAGGATACAGCTCCGATTTGTAAAAAAGTCAAAAATAGTTCAAGATAAATCATTTGGAACGCTCCTTATTCACAGATAATGATTGAAATAAATATAAAACAACGCCACATATACCACAGATAAGAATGTAATATATGGTGGAAAAATTTACAGCCAGAATGGAGGTTATTATCATTGCTGACATAACAGCAATAATGGTAATCACATTAAATGGAGTTTTGGAAATTCCTTTCAGCAATTTTACTCCGGCAGAAAAAATAAGGTAAATAACACAGATCTGTATTCCTTTAAACGCATTTGCCACAAGTGTTAATGATAAGAATTTATCAAAAAAGAGTGATATCACATATATGATTGCAAAGGACGGAATACATACGCCGACAGTTGCAATAAGAGAACCTCTAAAACGAAGTACTCTGTAGCCAATATAAGTAGCTGCATTGATCGCAATCGGTCCCGGTGTTGATTCGGCGATAGCCACCATGTCGAGAAATTCATTTTTTTCGATCCATTTTCTGCGGGAAACAAATTCGTTTTCGAGTAGAGCAATCATGGCATAACCACCGCCAAAGGTAAATAAACCAATTTTTAACATTGTAATAAATAAGTCAATATATTTCTTCATTTTATTTCCCGTTCCTTTGATATAAATTCTTTATTACAAAGATAAGAATAATTCCAAGCAGAATCATGAGTAGTGACCAAAATGGGGATGGTGTTATCAAACCAATAAGTTCACCACGGTTATCCCCACGTAAATATTCGAGAAAATATCTGAATATGCCGTACGAGATTAGGTAAAGACTCAGGTTATGCATAAAATCCTTTTTCAGCAGCAGAAAAAATACCTGCAGCAATGGATATAAGACTGCTGTAAAATATAAAATCGGTAAATTGTGTATCAATCTGTTTTTTCTTTGTAAGAAAGAATAAAATAAAGTACGCAAACAAAATGCTAATGGCAATCATAATGCCATACATATGAATATTTAAAAATAAAGGTTCCGGTAACATCTTGCTTCTCCCTGATAATCAAAAATTATACGATTCCCATAGCTATTTCAACACCTAGTGCTACAATGACAACCAATGCAGAAATAATGAATCCATGTATCATTGGTCGTATCCCTGCCTTTTTCATATTTGAGAAGGAAGTGTTTAAACCGATTGCTGCAAGTGCACAGACCATCAGGAATTTACTTAGAGCTTTTGTTCCCGATATCACTGTTGCAGGAATAGGGAAAATACTTGCAATGCAGGACATGATAACAAAACCAATAATAAACCAAGGGAATATTTTTTTGATGCTAAAGTTTGCTTTGATGGAGCTATCATTTTGGCATGTTGCCTGAGCTTCTTTACGTTTCAGGTTGAGTTGGATAAATGCAAAGGTAATGACGGTTGGTATAATGGCGAGTGTTCTTGTGAGCTTTACCATTGTTGCAAAATCACCTGCACCCTCTGAAAAAGCATATCCGGTTGCTACAACGGAAGAGGTATCATTCACTGCTGTTCCTGCCCAAATGCCAAAGGCTTCATCTGTCATGCCAAGTGCTCTGCCCATAATAGGGAAAAGAACAATCATAGCCATATCGAAGAGGAAAGTGGCAGACATAGCATAAGCAACATCGTTATCATCGGCATCAATCGTAGGTGCGATTGCAGCTATGGCAGAACCGCCGCATATGCCTGTACCTGCTGAAATTAAATTGGATAATTTCCAGTTTAAGCCCAGTGCCTTACCGATAAAATACCCTCCACCAAAACAGGTCAGTAATGTAAAAATCATGACAGTTAAAGACATTTTTCCCACATGCAGTATGGTAGTGATGTTTAGGGAAAGCCCCAGTAATATAATGGCAAATTTCAATATTTTTTTTGAAGTAAATTTTAAACCATCTGAAAACAGGGTGGTGTTGTGTAAATAATGATTGAGGAACATACCGATAAACATTGCAATTACAGCAGAACCAATCAAGTGAATTGGCAGAATGTTTTCTATCCAGCAGGCAAGAAACGCAATTACTGCTGATAATATAATTCCGGGAATGTGTTTTAAAAATTTCATAATGGTCTCCTTTTGATTTTAATCCATATTGTTTATACTGCAATTGTGTGATAAAATCAAATTATCATTTATTATCGGATGATAATTTGATTTTATGGAGGGCGTATGCTGGATTACAGAGTATCAACATTTCTTACTTTATATGATGAAATGAATTATAGGCGCACAGCAGAAAGATTAAATATGACACAGCCGGGTGTCACACAGCATATTCATTATCTTGAAAATTATTATGGTGTGAAGCTTTTCGAATATAATGGTCGTACACTTTCAAGAACAAAAAATGCGAAACAACTTAAGAGATATTTTGACAGTATTAAAGTGCAGGAAAAAGATGTCTGCACAAGCTTTTGTACTAATGATTTGGTTCATATCACAGTTGGAGCAACAAAAACTATTGGTGAATTTGTAATTGTTCCGGAGGTGCGAAGGTTTCTTATGACACCAAATTGCAATATGGATTTGTATGTTGATAATACAGAAACCTTGTTACATATGCTGGAACAGTCGAAACTGGATTTTGCAGTTATAGAAGGTGTTTTTGATAAATCCAGATATGGCTATCATCTTTATAAAAAGGAGTCCTTTGTGGGTATTTGTGCAAAGAATCACCCTTTTGCAAATTGGGAAGTCACTTTAGAAGATTTGTTTCATGAAAAAATTGTTGTGAGGGAACCCTTCTCAGGAACAAGAATGTTACTGCAAAATGCAATAACAGACAGAGGATTTTCTTTGGATAGTTTCAAACAATGTACATCAATAAATAATTTCTCGGTTATCTGCGATGTGGTGGCAAATACTCATGCAATAACCTTTGCATATGAACCGATTGCAAGATGTCGTGATGATATTACAACGTTTACGGTTTCAGATTTTCAGATAAGTGGAGAATTTAATTTTGTGTATTGCAATGAGCATATTGCGAGGAAGAAAATAGAAGCTATATTTAATTAAAAAGTGAAGTGAAATTTCAGTAATACGTTCTGTTGCTGTGATGATTTTTCTACGATATACTCCTTCAAAAAGGAGTGTGCTCTTATGGGTAGAGAAATTTACGACATCGTCAATGATATGGCGGAAGTGTTAAATGCATCGCAGATGCAAAGATTACAAGAGGTTCTGGTAAAACGCTTATCTGAAAAGGCTACATCAGATTGTGCACAGACCACGAATGTGGAATTTTTGGATATGTTTTTAACTGCAAAGCATTTAGAAGGGTGTTCTATTTGTGTCGTTAAATAAACCTCATAGCAGATTAACTGAAAGTGGTGTTGAATTAAGGTTACGAGAAATGGGTAAGAAGTTGGGCGTAGAAAAGGTACACCCACATAAGTTCAGAAGGACTATGGCAACCAGAGCGATTG
>JAFSCH010000123.1 GCA_017436865.1 Lachnospiraceae bacterium | reverse complement strand
TTGACATGGCATAAATCTCCTTAGGTAATTTGTTTTAGCGATTCAATTATACCAAAAAGTCAAGATTTATGCCTTTTTTATTGGCTACAATATAGAGTTTTCAAGGTTCAATACACCTTTTGGGTGTGGGAAGTTTAAGTATTTTATTTATAACTCAAACTTCGCACATTAAAATGTGCGTATGCACCTTGAAAATTCAATAATATCTGGCATAAAAATAGCATGAAACCGAAGGTTTTGGTATAATTAAGTTACCACACAAAATCATAAAAACCGGAGGCTCATGCTATGAATACAAGTATAACACAAGCAACTCAAAATGATAATCAGATTTCGAAATCTATCAAAAAATTTTTTACAAGGTTTCACATTTTCTCAGCTTTGAAAGCAGCCAATGCCTACAAAAGAAAGGGAATTCCGGTAACGGAAGTATTTCAGTATCTGTTTCTGCTGATTTTTTCCAACAGAAGCATGTATATGAGTCTGCTTACAGGTCGGAACACTCCGAACTTTGCAAAAGACACAGTATATCGTTTCATGAAGATGGTTCAGATTAATTGGATACGCTTTACCACAATACTTGCATCCAGAATCATCAACAATGCCATTCTTCCGCTGGATTCCGAAAACCGTGCCAATGTCCTTATCATCGACGATTCCATTTTTGAACGCAACCGTTCAAAAAAAGTGGAGCTTCTTGCAAAAATCTATGATCATGCAAAGCATAAATATCGCTTTGGTTTTCGAATGCTGACTTTAGGATGGTCAGACGGAAGTACCTTTCTGCCGGTAAACAGTATTCTTCTTTCCACCGAAAATAAGAAGAATCGTATTAATGAAGCGACTGAAGCAGACAAAAGAACAGTTGGTTATAAGCGTAGAAAGTTGGCGCAGGAAAAAGGAACACATGCCATGCTTACGCTTCTAGATGCGGCTAAAAAGGCTACAATTCCGGCGAAATATGTTCTCTTTGACAGCTGGTTCACATCCCCAAGTACCCTTCATTCAGTTAAAAAGACTGGTTATGATGTAATTGGTATGGTCAAGAAGACTCCGAAGATGTTCTTTCGTTACAAGGGAGAAGATATGTCTCTGGTTTCTATCTACAACCAAAACAAAAAGAGACGCGGAAAATCAAGATATCTGCTCTCTGTTATGGTTGATGTCGTGAAGGATGATGAAATCATTCCTGCAAAAGTGGTTTACGTCCGCAATCGTAATAAGCGAAAGGAATATCTCTGTCTTATTTCCACGGATGTAAATCTGGATGAAAATGAAATCATCCGAATCTACGGAAAACGTTGGGATATAGAGGTATTCTTCAAAGTATGCAAAAGCTACCTTAAACTTAAGCAAAGAGTGTAACTCCCTGTCCTATGATGCAATAACTGAACATACTGCAGTTGTTTTTTCCCGATATATGATGTTAGCACTGGAAAGCCGTGAATCCAATGATGACCGTTCCCTTGGTGAACTCTTTTTATACTTTTCTGATGAAATGTCTGATATCACGTGGATGCAGGCTTTTCAAATGCTGCTTCAAATGTTCAGAACTATTCTTGCAGAAAACACTGAGTTATCTGATGAAAAGATCAATGAACTAGTGGACGCATTTATGAATGCACTTCCGGTTTTGTTAAAAACACAGCTTCTAGCCGCCTAGAGTCCGAACATTGACAACTGAATAATTGCCAGGTATTGAATTTTCAAGGTGCATAACTAAAATTTATGTGCGAAGTTTGAGTTAACAGAAAGAAATGGAGATAAAATTCAATGAAGAAAAAAGAACATTTACCGGTATTAGGAGCAGAATATGAGGAATACTGCAAAAATACAAATCGTTGTATTCCATGGAAACGTTGCACTACATAGAAGAAAAGGGGGAGAAAAAGAATGCTTATTATAGAATTAATCGTTATATGTGTTTTGTTCTGGGGAATATGTTACCTTGGCACTGGAAGTGATGAGAAAAATATAAAAAGTTATTCGTCTTATCCAAACGAGGTTCAAAAGCTTGTAAGTGAAAATCCATGTTTGTCCGGCAAAATAAAAATTTCTTTCTTAAAGGGAATCGTTGTTTTTCTGTTGATTGCGGTGATAGACGGAGCTTTACTATCAGTTATTTAAGGAAAGGGATTACGAGAATACATTATGGAGTACGGTTTAATCAATAAGGTATATGGAAACTTTTATTTGTATGTTTGTAAAAAGGGATTACAGGAAGTTTCCCGTGATTGGAAACAAATGAAAAAAGAAATCTTAAGTGAGTATAAGCAGATTAATCTACGGGCAAAAGCCATAGGAGAAAAGAATAAATTATTTAGTGCATATCTGATGGCAGCTTATTTTATTTCGATGAATCGTGTGACAGGACTTGCACCGGAAGAGAATTATCATATTTTTGAACAGGGCTTATCGAAAAGCAGACTATTTCAAAAAATGCTTGGAAATGCGGATACTTATCTGAGTGAGAAGAAATGGACAGGCAGAAAGGAATGGGAAGCAAGATCTAAAAAAAGAGAATATGAAAATGACTGGGTCGTTACGGTAATAAAAGGAAATGGTAATTTTGAATTAGGATATGATTATGAGGAATGTGGAGTATGTAAGCTTTGTAGGGATGAAGAATGTTTTGAACTGGCAAAATATCTCTGCAAACTGGATTTCCTTATGGCGGATATTATGGGGATGAAATTAGTCAGAAGTAAGACCCTTGCAGAGGGATTCGACTGTTGTGATTTCCGATACAGCTATAAGGATTAGCAGTTCAAGTGGATGGATAAAAGAATGAGAAACTTTTAGATAAATTTCTCAAACTTCGCACATTAAAATGTGCGTATGCACCTTGAAAATTCAATAATATCTGGCATAAAAATAGCATGAAACCGAAGGTTTTGGTATAATTAAGTTACCACACTAAAATTATTCATTTGCCACGGCACTATATTAACATAGAGGCGGAAAGTATTGAAAATACTTGGCTTTAGAGGGATTGAGATAAGAATTTACAACTGATTTACAACGATTTTTTTGGAAAAAGGGCTTTGGTACGGTAAAAATGAATTGAGTTACAGGCTGGAGAATGGTATATCCATTCTTTTTTTTTGGAGTTTTTCTTTTTGTTTTGTCTTAAAGTGCTTGTAAAATAGGCGGATGAGAGAATATTTCATTGTGAGTGGATTAATATTATTATAAAATAGAGTTAGGACAAGGATTGGAAAGGAAACGTAGACATGTCAGATGATAAGAAATGGCAGTTTGAACTTGAGGAATATATAAGACAAGGTGAACCAGAACAGACAGAAAGAAGTGAAGCTTGGCAAACAGCTATTGGTTTACAAGCTGTAGATGGATTGAAAACATCTTCATACTTGCTGGATACTGCGAAGGAACATATTGAGGGAAAAATAAATATTGATGAAGCTCAAAGAAGAATTGAGAATTATTATGAAGAGCGAGAAAATCGAGCAGAAGTTGAAGAAGGAACAAAGGAAGCAGATATTGTATCTGCAAGAATTACAAAGCTTCTTGGAGAAAAGACATTTCAATTTTCACCGGCAGAATGGTTATCTATTCATAGACGATTGTTTGAAGGTGTATTTGAACATGCCGGGCAGATTCGAACATATAACATTACGAAGAAAGAATGGGTGCTAAAGGGCGATACAGTCATTTATGCAGCTTGGAATAGTATTAGAGAGACGTTGGACTATGATTTTAGTACAGAAAAGCAGTTCTCATATGAAGGTTTGTCATTAACGGAATCGGTAAAACACTTTGCGAAGTTTGCTTCAGATATTTGGCAGATTCATCCATTTTGCGAAGGAAATACAAGAGCAACAGCTGTTTTCATGATTAAGTATATGAAAACATTTGGTTTTGAAGTAAATAATGATATTTTTGAAAAGTATTCTTGGTACTTTAGAAATGCACTGGTAAGAGCAAATTATAATGATTTGAAGAACGGTGTACATGCTACTACAAAGTTTTTGGAAATGTTCTTTAGTAATTTGCTGATGGGAACAGAGCATGAATTGAAGAATCGATATATGCATGTAGATTACGCCTTAAATCAGGAAAACAATACTTCCCAAAGTGTCATTTCTGAAGTTCCAAAGTATCAAAATGACACTTTGGAATGTACTTTAGAGGAGTTAATCATTTTAAAACATATTGTAGAAGATCCTTGTGTGAAACAAAATGATTTGGCGAAGATAACCGGCAAATCGTTAAGCACAATTAAGAGGATTATGGATGTATTGCAGGAGAAGGGATATGTTCGCAGAGTGAACGGAAAGCGATATGGAAAGTGGGAGGTATTGGTGGATGTATCTAGTAACAATATATAATTATACGAGTAAAAATTAATTTGATACAATTTATTTTCATAAGGGGGAAATATGCTAGAAAAAATTATTGAGATACTGAAAGAATTTTTTGCTGGAGACAAACATCTTTTAAGAAAGCTTAGAATACTTAGATATGTGTCATGTATAATAATATTACTCAACTTTCCCAGCATATATTTCCAAATAAAGCCTGAATAAATGAGGCTTGAGAGCCAATCCATTCACTTACTTTACATTTGATTACAGATGTGATATCTGCCGATAAGTTGGAAATGTGCTCCACAAATAAAGCCA
>JAFSCH010000078.1 GCA_017436865.1 Lachnospiraceae bacterium | reverse complement strand
TTATGAGGTAGAAGAGATTCAGACGATTCAGGAAACGGCAAGAGAGCTGCAAAAGTATAATACTGTGTTCTATACCGGGCATTGTACAGGAGTGGAAGCCTTTGAAATTATGAAAGACATCATGCAGGAACAGGTAGTATTCGTACATAGTGGAATGACGGTTTGTGAGTAGAATCTTGTATAAACGGACAAATTAGAACAAAAACACCTTGTTAAAACGGACAAAATGGAGTGAAAATACCTTGTATAAACGGACAAAATGGAGTGAATGTACCTTGTATAAACAGACAATAATGGAGGAAAAGCGTTGCAGGAAAGCAGACTATTTAAGATAGTATATTATTTGCTTGAAAAAGGGCATGCAACAGCACCAGAGCTTGCTGAGCGATTTGAAGTGTCGGCCAGAACGATTTATCGGGATATTGATGCGCTTAGTGAGGCAGGAATCCCTGTATATGCGGAGACGGGCAGAAATGGCGGAATTTATCTGCTAGAGGATTTTGTGCTGAATAAGGCACTGTTATCAGAAAAGGAGAAGCAGGAAATATTAGCTTCTTTGCAAAGTCTTTCTGCAGTAGGAGCCTTCTATGATAAAAATATGATAACAAAGCTGTCTGCGCTTTTCAAAGTAGCTTCTGAAGACTGGATGGAAGCAGATTTTTCCCGTTGGGGAGAAATAACGAGGGATAATGAAAAGTTTGAACAGATAAAAACAGCAGTTATTACACATAAAGTAATGCGAATTCAATATGAGGGCTCGTATCATGGTGGTAGTGAGAGAATTATATATCCGTTAAAGCTATTGTATAAGGCAAAAGAGTGGTATTTGAAGGCATTTTGTACGAAGAAGCAGGATTTTCGTCTTTTTAAACTTACCAGAATCATTGAGTGGGATGCATTAGAAGAGACATTTGAGCCAATGATTTTTCCAAAGTATGAAGAAGAGTCGGTACAGGAAGGAAATTCTATTATTTTAAGGTTCTCAAAGGAGATGGCATATCGTGTTTTTGATGAGTTTGATATGAATCAGGTAACTCGACTGGAAAATGGAGACTTACAGGTTGATGCAAATATGCCGGAGGATGAGTGGCTGATAGGGTATTTACTTTCTTTTGGAACGCAGGTAGATGTGATACAACCGATGTATTTAAAAGAGATTCTTGCAAAAAGAGCAAAAGAAATCTACGAAAAAAATAAATCCTGACATAAGGTGTCATGATTTCTCTGATAAGATAAAAGAAATGGAAAAAACTAAGGAGAATGAAAGAGCTATGGGAAGACCAACGACAAAACGGGATTTATTAGAAGCAGCAAGTAAGAATTATCAGACATTGATAGAATTTGCAGAGTCCATGACAGAAAAGGAATTATCAACACCCTTTGATTTTGAGGGACAACCAAGCAAGAAAGAGGCTCATTGGAAGAGGGATAAGAATCTAAGAGATGTATTTGTTCATCTTTATGAGTGGCATCAGATGCAGCTTGTGTGGATAGAAGCAAACCAGAGTGGTGAGGAAGCCTCTTTTTTACCAAAGCCGTATACATGGAGAACACTTGCGGCACTGAATGAGTTTTTCTGGAAAAAGCATCAGAATACTTCTTTAGAAGAAGCAAAAGAAATGCTTGCAGAATCCCATGAGAAGATGATGAAGCTTGCAGAAGGATTTACCAATGAGGAGTTGTTCGCAAAGGGGATTTATAAATGGGTTGGTACGTCTGCGCTAGGTTCTTATTTTGTAAGTAATACATCAAGTCATTATGACTGGGCATTAAAGAAGTTGAAGGCACATAGAAGGAATTGTAAATAAGGTAGAAGTTTGAGTCGGTGTATGTCAAAAGAAAGATTGATATATGCCGATTCTCTTATTATAATGAAGAGTAATTGAAAAAGCAGATAAGAATTGAGGTAGTAAATGATAGTTATTTATATAGAAGAAAAAGGAAAGGGGAGAGTATTTGATGGCAAAAAATTTATTTATTGAAGGAATCCAAGGAACTGGAAAATCAACCTTATCTAGAAAG
This sequence comes from Lachnospiraceae bacterium, assembly GCA_017436865.1. Classification (GTDB taxonomy): domain Bacteria; phylum Bacillota; class Clostridia; order Lachnospirales; family Lachnospiraceae; genus COE1. Next base: position 28,729 of record JAFSCH010000078.1, on the reverse strand, counting down.
TTAGCAAAAGCATTACCAGAATTTCATGTTTATCATGAAGGGGATATTTCGCCGGTAGAGCTTGCGTGGTGTAGCTACATGAAAAAGGAAGTATGGGAAGAGATGCTTCAAAAATACCCTGCTCTTGCGGAAGAGATCAAGGAGAAGACTCAGATAGAGGGAGAGTATTATATTACTGCCTATACAAGAATTATGGCGGAATCTAGGGCTTTTTATGAAGATATGGAGCAGTATGAGATTTATAATGGAAGAGTGGAGTTTGACTTTTTCCATGATGTGATTATGAGAAGATATACGGCCTTTGCGGAGGAAGGATGTATCTTTGAATGTTCGTTCTTCCAGAATTCCATAGAAAGTATGCTATTGTATTATCAGTTATCGGATGAGGAGATTATTTCCTTTTATCAGGAGGCGTATGATATCTTAAAAGACAAGGGTTTTCAGTTGTTATATCTGGATTCGGAGAAGATTCGTGAGAACATTCTTCAGATTAAGAAGGAACGTTCGGACGAGCATGGTAATGAGATGTGGTATCCGCTGATGATGAATTATCTTAAGGAATCACCTTATGGAAAAGCACATAATTATCAAAGCTTTGAAGATATGATATCTCATTTCGAGAGGCGAAGAAAACTGGAATTGGAGATTATTGAAAAGGTATTAAAGAATGACGGTTTAATTTTGACAGCAAAGGAGTATGACATAAAAGATGTACCGATTAATGATTATAGAGGATGATAGAGGAATTGCAGAGGCAATCGAAGAACAGGCAAGAATGTGGGAGCTTGATACGAGAATAGCACAGAATTTCAGGAATATAGTAGCTGAATTTGCTGAGTATGAGCCACATTTAGTTTTGCTTGATATTTCATTGCCATTTTTTAATGGATATCACTGGTGTAGTGAGATTCGTAAGGTATCAAAGGTGCCGATTATTTTCATATCTTCGGCGGCAGATAATATGAACATTGTAATGGCTATGAATATGGGGGCAGATGATTTTATTGCTAAGCCTTTTAACCAAGACGTGCTTATGGCAAAGGTTCAGGCGATGTTACGAAGAACTTATGATTTTGGATCATCTGTACCTATTTTGGAGCATAGAGGAGCCATGCTGAATACGGGAGAAGGTACTTTGACTTATAAAGAAGAGAAGATTCCATTAACGAAGAATGAATATAGGATTTTGTTAACACTGATGGAAAACAAGGGAAAAACTGTGAGCAGAGAACGCTTAATGGAACGCTTGTGGGAGACAGACTGCTTTGTGGATGAAAATACACTGACCGTAAATGTGAATCGTTTAAGGAAAAAGCTGAATGCGGCTGGTTTATCGGAATTTATTAGTACGAAATTCAGTGTAGGATACTTGATTTCTGAGTAGAAGAGGTACATACATGAGAGAATTTTTTATTACTTATCTGAAACAGCGTAAGCAGCTTATTGGCATCAATGCTTTATTCTTTTTGATTTTCGGTGTTACTTTTAAGTTGTATCATTTGCCAATGAGGGCAGTTTTTTATCCGGTGCTATTGTGTACGGTGTTTGGGTGTATCTTTCATATCTTTCATTTTTATAAGATATGGAATAAGCATAAGCAGCTTCAAAAATTGGAAATATTACCAACGAATTTAGAGGAAATGCTACCAGAGCCAAGCACCTATGAAGAGGAAGATTACCAGAAAATCCTTCTGTTATTAATGGAAGAGCAGAAGAAGCTGGAGTCTGGGAAAAATCAGCTTTACAACGATATGATAGATTATTATACTACTTGGGCGCACCAGATAAAGACACCGATTGCTTCCATGAAGCTGACCCTGCAAAATGATGACTCAGAGCTTTCCAGAAGACTTTCGGGGGATTTGTTCCGTATTGAACAGTATGTGGAAATGGTATTGATGTTTTTGCGTCTGGATTCGAGTTCCACAGATTATGTCATTAAGGAGTATGAGCTAGATGATATGATTAAGTCTGCAGTTAGAAAATTTGCTAGACAATTTATTCAAAGAAGGATTCGCCTGGACTATCAGCCGGTTGATGTAAGGGTTCTGACAGATGAGAAATGGTTTTCTTTTGTGATAGAACAGGTGTTATCCAATGCCTTGAAATATACGTCAGAGGGTTCAGTCGCGATTACTGTGGAAGATGCAAAGACCTTATGTATTAGAGATACTGGAATGGGAATTGCACCAGAGGATTTACCTCGTATTTTCGAGAAAGGTTATACAGGATATAACGGTAGAAGTGATAAAAAAGCTAGTGGAATTGGTTTATATCTGTGTAAGCGTATCTGTAACAATCTTGGTCATCGCATTTCGGCTGAATCAGAGCTGGATAAGGGAACAACGATAAAAATTGATATGGAGCAGTTGAAGATAGAGATAGAATAACTAGGAAAGTACGGAAAGATTATCATTTGTGACAAAAATGTAAGAAATGAGCGGGAAAATGTAAGCAAATGCCATGGAGAGAAGTATTTTTCCTTTGCTACAATAGCTATGTCAGAACATAGGAGGAAATTCCTCTGCTCCTGCAATGGGCGCAACTCAGCTGGCGCAGAGTGACATTTTTCTCCGAAAAATAGGGAGGAATATGACATGAGTATATTAGAAGTAAAAGGAATAAAAAAGGTTTATACGACAAGATTTGGTGGAAATAAAGTGGAAGCATTGAAAAATGTGAATTTCGCAGTAGAAGAGGGAGAGTATGTAGCTATTATGGGGGAGTCAGGAAGTGGTAAAACAACACTTCTTAATATTTTGGCTGCTTTAGATAAACCAACCGATGGAACAGTAATGCTTGACGGGCAGGAACTGAATAAAATCAAAGATAAGAATATGTCAGCATTCCGACGTGACAATATGGGATTTGTATTTCAGGATTTTAACTTATTGGATACGTTTTCCTTAGAGGATAATATTTATTTGCCATTGGTATTAGCAGGACTACATCATTCTGAGATGGAAAAAAGACTTGAGTCGATTGCAAAGCAGTTAGGAATTAGTCATTTGCTGAAAAAATATCCGTATGAAGTGTCAGGTGGACAGAAGCAGCGTGCGGCAGTAGCAAGAGCACTGATTACCAATCCGAAGCTGATTTTAGCAGATGAGCCTACAGGTGCTCTTGATTCAAAAGCAACTGATGAGCTATTACGTCTTTTTGCAAGAATTAATCAGGAAGGACAGACCATTTTAATGGTTACACATTCGGTAAAGGCAGCCAGCCATGCAGGACGTGTGCTTTTTATTAAGGATGGCGAGGTATTTCACCAGATTTATCGTGGAAATGATACCAATGAGCAGTTCTACCAGAAGATATCGGATGCGTTGATTTTACTTGCAACAGGGGGTGAGCACTAATGAGAAAAAGTCTTTACCCAAAGCTTGCGTGGAATGGAATTCAGAAAAACCATAGATTGTATTTACCATATATCTTAACCTGTGTAGGTATGGTAATGATTTATTACATTTTGGCCTTTTTATCTGATAGTCAGATACTTGGAAAAGCAAAAGGTGGCTCCAGTATTTTGTTTAGTTTGGATATGGGAGCAAAGGTAATAGCATTTTTTGCAGTGATTTTCTTATTTTATACCAATTCATTCCTGAATAAGAGAAGAAAAAAAGAATTCGGATTATACAATATTTTAGGCATGGAAAAGAGAAATCTTGCATGTGTGTTGTTGTTTGAAAGTCTGATCATCAGTGTAATATCCTTAGTAGGCGGACTTGCTGCGGGGATTGCGTTTTCGAAGCTTTCGGAGCTTTGTATGGTGAATCTGATGAAGGCTGATGTTGATTTCAGACTTTATATAGAAGGAAAAGCAGTGATAGAAACCATCGTATTGTTTGTTATCATTTTCATTCTATTATTAATGTATACCTTGTGTCAGATTCATATATCGAAGCCGATTGAATTGCTTCGTGGTGAAAACTTTGGGGAAAAGCCACCGAAGGCGAACTGGTTATTGACATTAGAAGGATTAGCAGTTATGGCAATTGCTTATTACATGGCACTTTCCATTGAAAATCCGTTATCAGCGATTTCGAACTTTTTTACAGCTGTATTATTGGTTGTGATTGCAACTTATAGCTTATTTATCGCAGGTTCTGTGGTTTTATGCCGTCTGTTGCAGAAAAATAAAAACTATTACTATAAAACAAATCACTTTGTATCGGTATCATCTATGGTATTTCGTATGAAGCGAAACGGGGCAGGACTTGCATCTATCTGTATTCTATGCACCATGGTATTGGTTATTCTTTCTTCCACCTTATGTTTATATATTGGCGCAGAGGATTCCTTAAGACACAGATATACGAGAAATATTATTATGAGTATAGATGTAGATGAGATAGTGACATTTACGTCTAAAGAGATGAAGGATTTAAAGGAATTGATCAACCAGACGGTTGCCAAAAAAAAGGTTTGTCCAGAGAACGTGTTGGACTTTTCTATGTTGTTTACCATTGGAGTATTAGAAGATGGAAATTATGAAGTAACAGGACTTTCAGAAAGAGATATTTCTGAAGTATATCAAGCATATTTTGTGCCGGTGGAGGACTATAATCGGATTATGCATCAGGAAGAAGCGTTAGAAGAGCATGAAGTATTAATCTGTGCAACCGAACCGGAAAAAATGGGAGAAACGTTATCTTTTGGTGGCAAGGAATATGATGTAAAGAAGATAGTGCCAGAATTTTTGGATAAAAGTATGGGAGCTATGCAGGTTATTCCAACTATATTCATTTTTGTGTCAGACTATCAGGAAGTAGCAAGTCAGATGCTTCAGTATAAGGATGAAGAAGGTAAGGCATTAAATAGGTTGCAGTGGTTTTATGGTTTTGATTTGGACTGTAATGAGGAGCTTCAGATAGAGATTTATGATCAGATTACCAATGAAGTTCAAGGAGAGGTTTCCAAAGAAAGAAGTCTATGGAAAGAGTTTTCTTGTGACAGTGTTGCAAAGGAAAGAGCAGAGTTTTATGGTATGTATGGTGGCTTGTTATTCTTAGGAGTTTTATTAGGGATTGTCTTTGTTGCAGCGGCAGTACTGATTATCTATTATAAGCAGATTTCTGAAGGATATGAGGATCAGTCAAGATTTGCTATTATGCAAAAGGTTGGTATGAGCAAAGAGGAGATTCGGAAGAGTATCAATTCACAGGTTTTAACTGTATTCTTTTTACCAATAGTAACGGCCGGAATTCATCTTATGGTTGCATTTCCGTTGATTCAAAAGGTGCTTGCATTGTTCAACTTCTATAATATAGGATTGCAGGTTATGGTTACATTGATGTGTTTTGTAGTATTTGGGATTTTCTATTTTGCAGTGTATTTTGCGACCTCAAAGGCATATTATGGTATTGTTAGTGAAGCGAAGCGTGAATAAGATTTTAAGAACCCGGAGGACGTGATACGTCTTTCGGGTTTGTGCATTACAGGGAATAAAATGTGCAGGATATAGATTCAAGATAGACTTTGATAAGGAATGTGTTATACTGTGAAAAAAGGGGAAAGCGAGGAGATTTGTTTGATGTTTTATCATGCAAAAAATGGTAATCTTAAGATAGACGAAACGGATATGGATTATATTTCATTTGGAAATGGAAAGAAAAAACTGGTTATGATTCCTGGTTTGGGCGATGGATTAAAAACGGCAAAGGGCATGGCAATTCCGTTTGCCATTCTTTATAGAAGCTTTGCAAAGGATTATACTGTATATGTTTTTAGTCGTAAAAACAGGCTAGATGAGGGCTACACGACAAGAGATATGGCAAAAGACTTACATAAGGCAATGTCAAAGTTAGGAATAGAGAGAGCTGATATTGTTGGTGTGTCACAGGGAGGAATGATAGCACAGTATCTGGCTATTGATTTTCCGGAGGTAGTGAATAAGCTGGTATTAGTCGTAACCTTGGCAAGACAAAACGATGTCATACAGGGAGTCATTCCAACCTGGATAGAGATGGCACACAAAGAAGACTACAAAGGCATTATGGTAGATACTGCGGAAAAGAGTTATACAGAGAAACGTTTGAAACAATATCGGCCATTTTACTTTATGTTAGGAAAGGTTGGAAAACCAAAAGATTTTAGTCGTTTTCTGATTATGGCAAAGGCATGTATGGAGCATGATTCCTACAATGAGATTTATAAGATAAAGGCACCTACGCTTGTTATAGGTGCAGATTGTGATAAGATAGTTGGAGGAAAGGCTTCCGAAGAAATCGCAGCATGTATAAATGGTTCAGAGCTAAAAATGTATCAAGGATTTGGACATGGTGTGTATGAGGAAGCAAAGGACTTTAATCAGGTGGTGTTAGAATATTTAGCTTGAAAAAACATAAACGGAAATTTTTTATAGCCATAGATTTGTAGGACTTTGAAGGGATGGTATTCATAAGATGCATTTAGTTTCCATATATTTCGATGAAAAAACGGACAAAAGAATTCGTCAAATGATAAAGGCAGTTGCGGAACAAAGCGGAAATACTTATATGTTGGATGCCAATGTGCCTCCTCATATTACAATTGCAGGATTTGAGACGCATAGAGAGTGTGAAGTTATTGAGAAGTTAGGACAGGCATTAGTTGGTCAAAGGCAGGGAACGCTGACTTGGGCAGGGGTTGGTGCGTTTTTCCCGAATGTACTCTATCTAGCACCTGTGCTAAATGAATATTTGCATAAACTGTCGGTAACGGTGCATGAGAGTATTATTAATATAGAAGAAACACAATTAAGAAGGTGTTATCAGCCGTTTCAGTGGCTGCCGCATACGACGATTGGGAAAAAGCTTTCAGAAGAGGAAATGGTAAAGGCTTTTATCGCATTACAAAGGTCTTTTGGCATGTTTGAAGGAAAAGTGACAAGAATCGGCTTGGCAAAAACAAATCCATATGAGGATATTGCGAGTTGGGAGTTATTGTGAAAGCATGAAATATAAATAGGAGTGTATTGTGGGGCGAGGATATTTATTTTAGAAAATATGAGAATCTTCTTATAAAAAATAGAAAGTATGACGATATAAAAATAAACTGTATTACTAGAATATAATGATGCATAAGAGATGTAAAAGGATTTACAAGGAATCACAAGGAGGGAGTGTGAAAAATGAATTTTTCACACGCAAATTTGTGCCTGAGCAAGGTGCTAAAGCACCTGTAAAGTTTGCAGACACAGGAAAGGCAAAGGTGTGCTGTTATGCAGATTCAATTTCGGGGGTTCCAACCGAATCAAGTGAATGTTGGATGTAATTGGAATCGTAATGTTATGCAGAAAAAACGAAAATTGATGATGGAAGAAAGTTCTCAAAAAGAGCTGGAATCATTAAAGGTTAGTATATCGTCAGAGGCGCAGGAGCTGAGAAAACAAAGGGAAAACGCAGAAGCATCTCAAACAGATGAGAAGGAAAATTATACTGATAAATTATCAAAGGTAGAAGATACTATAAATAAAATTCAAAACAGTTTATGCAGAATGCAAACAGAAGAAACATTGCAAGAAAAATTGGAAGCATTGGCAGAGTTAAGGAAACTGCAGGAAAGTCAAGATTTTAATGCAAAGAAGGAAGAGCAGGCACTTGCAGAGAAATCTGCAAAACAGCAAGAAGAAATAAATGAAAATAATTCAGAGCTTATTATGGTTCTGGAATGTATTGAAAAAATGGAAGAAGAGGAAGAAACTGAAGACGATAAGAAAAATATAGATGAAAATTCGGAAGAAAAGGAAAAGCAGAACGATATAAATATGAGTGATGAGGTTGCTAGAATCGGGGTATCTGCGGCTAAAAAAGATATGCATATGAGAGATACCATTGATGCAATTAGTCAGTCAGGAGACGAAAAATTGGCAAAAGCCAATGAAATGATCCATAACATTAAAGCGGAATTAGATAACGTATATCGTATGATTGAGAACGAACAATGTAGTGATGAAGAAAAGAATGAAGTAATATCAGATTTTACTTTCAAAGTGATGGGTAGCTACAGTGATTTAATAGAGTTAAGAGCAATTGGTTTGCAACAAAAACAAAATGCTAGAGATATAAAGCGAGAGTATATAGGGAGTCAGCATTTGATTGAAGCAAGGAAAGCGAAGGAAGAAATGCAGGCAGCAATTTCAACAGGTGTGATACAGCAGAAGCTACAGGAAGTTGTCGATAGATATGGAGAAAAGCTAGAGGAGAAGGTACAAGAAGAAATTGATGAGAAAAATGATATTTCTGATAAAGAAGTACCGAAAAGAGAAGAAGAAAAAACAATGCTGGAAGAATTATATTTACTAACAGAAGAGGAAGAACAGCAATAAAAACAAAGCGCAGAGTTATACATAGAAAGATGCTATAACTCTGCCTTTTTCGTTAGGAAAGTGCTCGAAATGTAGAAAGCGTTAGACAAGAATTTCGTAAGAAATTCTTGCCAAAGTGCGTGTGCTGGCACGCACTGTTTATATATGGTATGATGTAATTAATCGGTAGAAATATGGATTTACTGCGTATTCCGTAAAAAATGTGGTATGAAAAAACTAGGGAGGATTAAAGATGTTATTATATATGCCAACAAAAGTATACAGTGAAAAGGATTGTGTCAAGAATCATGCAAAGGAGTTTGCTTCTTTTGGTAAAAAGGCAATGGTTGTAACCGGAAAGCATTCAGCAAGAAAGAGTGGAGCGTTACAGGATATAGAAGATGTATTACAGCAGGAAAACATATCGCATGTTCTTTTTGATAAAATAGAAGAAAATCCATCTATTGAAACGGTTATGAGAGCAAGAGATATTGGAATTCAGCAGAAGGTTGACTTTGTAATTGGTATTGGTGGCGGTTCTCCACTGGATGCAGCAAAAGCAATCGCTATGATGATAGCCAATCCTGCATTAACAGAAGAGGTGCTATATGAGGCTGCAGAATTAGCGAATCTGCCTGTTATTTGTGTACCAACAACCTGTGGAACCGGCTCCGAGGTCACACCATATGCCATTTTAACCATACATAAGCAAAGAACGAAAAAGAGTATTAGTCATAGGATTTATCCCAATATGGCATTGTTGGATGCAAAGTATTTAAAGAGTATGTCAAGAGAGGGGTTGGTAAATACCGCAGTGGATGCACTTGCACACTTAATAGAAAGTTACCTGAATACGAATGCAAACGAATTGAATCGTATTTATAGCAGAGAAGGACTTTGCATATGGGCAGAGTTCAAATATCGTTTGAAAGAAGACTGCTTAACAGAAGAAGACTATGTTAAAATGCTCCATGCTTCTATGGTGGCAGGAATGGCGATTACTCATACAGGAACCTCTCTGCCACATGGTTTGAGCTATCCGATTACGTATGAATTGGGAGTTCCACATGGAAAAGCAGTAGGAATGTTTTTAGGCGGATTTGTAGAGGGATATCGGAATAAAGAGGAAGTGACAGAGGTACTTAGTCTTTTAGGATTTGAAAATGCATCTGATTTTCGTACATATATGAGAGAATTATTAGGTGCGGTGGAGGTTAGTGAAGAATTGATGAAAGAAAATGTCAAAAGTCTTTTGGCAAATCCGGCAAAGTTGAAGAATTATCCGTTTGAGATAACGGAAAAAGAGTTAATGGAGATGGGGAATTAAGATAATCTAGGTTAAATTTTAGTTTAGCGATGTTAGAAAATATGTGTAAAGTTTACAAAAGAAAGTGGGGATTTGTATGTATAAGACACAAGTTGCCTGTAGCATATTTATATTGTATATTGGAATACTTTATTTTCAGTCTGCTGGCAAGAAAAAAGAATCTTCCAAGTGGTTTGTAGCACTGTTGTCCTGTTCTTTTTTACAATTAATGTTTGATGCGTTTTCTGTGTATACGGTAAATCATTTGGAAACGGTTTCACCAGTGGTAAATCGTATTATACATATTATTTTTCTAGGACTTTTACAAGTGATGTTCTATCTTGCATATCGGTATCTGGAGACCATCATTGAGGAGGAAATTGGCAGAACTGTTCGAAAATATCGTTTTACCTTTATACCACTGTTGTTTACCATGACCGGCAACATTTTTTTGCCAGTGTATTATGTCGAGTCTGCCAGAAGTAATTACTCTTATGGTCCGTCTGTATTCACGACATATATAGGTGTTGCTGTGTATGTGTTTTTCATTATTCGTTTAATGGTTCGGTATGGTAAACAGATTCCAAAGAAAAAGAAACGGGCAATTTATGTGGCTCTGTGGAGTGAAATTCCGGTGGCGGTGTATCAGATTCTTATTCCGGATGCGTTGATTACATGTATCGGAGTTGTATTGTTTAACCTTGGTATATATATGACCGCGGAGAATCCGGATGCCTTATTGGCAGAACAATTGAAAAAGGAGAAGCAGCGTGCGGATTCTGCTAATAAAGCGAAGACAAACTTTCTTGCCAATATGTCCCATGAAATTAGAACTCCTATCACAGCTGTTTTGGGAATGAATGAGCTGATTTTACGAGAGACCAAAGACAGCACCATCAGGCAGTACTCCAGAGATATTGAAGGTGCGGCAAAGTCTTTACTTAGTATCATCAATGATATTCTGGATATCACTAAGATTGAGGCGGGGAAGCTTAGGGTGATTTCGGTAGAGTATGACTTAGGCATAGTGTTGAAGGATGTTGTAAATATGATATCCTTTAAGGCCAAGGTAAAAGGTTTGGAATTTAAGGTACAGATTGATGAGGGAATTCCTCGGAAAATGATGGGTGATGATATTCGTCTGAGACAGATTCTTGTGAATCTGTTAAACAATGCAGTAAAGTATACTCATAGGGGAACGGTTACCCTGAAGATTGCTATGGAGCGGTCAGAGGAGGAAGGAAATGCAAAGATATACTTTAGCGTAAAGGATACTGGTATCGGTATCAAGGGAGAGGATTTACAAAAGCTGTGTTAGCCTTTCGAACGCATAGAGGAGAAGCGTAACCGCAATATAGAAGGTACTGGATTGGGTATGAGTATTACCAAGCAGCTTTTGGGACTGTTAAACAGTGAATTAAAGATATCCAGCGTATATGGAGAAGGGTCTGAATTTTCATTTGAATTGGTACAGGAGATTGTTGACAATACACCGATTGGCAGACTAGAAGATATGGCAAAGCCTATAAGCAAGGAATATCAGCATGGTTATGAAGCTCCTGAGGCACGCATTCTGTTTGTAGATGATAATGAGTTGAATCGTAAGGTTTTTGTGGGGCTTTTAAAAGAAACAAAAATACATATTGATGAAGCCGGAAATGGTAGAGAATGTCTGGAAAAGGTAAAGCAGAATGCCTATGATATTATTTTTATGGACCACATGATGCCGGAGCTTGACGGTGTGGAGACTTTCCAAATTATGAAAGAAATGGGGGATTTTCCCTGTAAGGATACACCGGTGGTAATTCTCACCGCTAATGCATTGGTGGGAGCTAAGGAAAAATATTTACAGAAAGGCTTTCGGGCATTTTTGGAGAAGCCCATTGATTATGAGAAGCTGGAATACTTGATTTGGGATTTGCTGGATAAGGATTTGGTGCAGGAGGCAAGTTCTGTTGTGGTATCAGCTGAGTTACAGGAAGGGACAGCCGCTTCATCTGAGTCGGAATATACCGAGCTTCCTATGGTGGAGGGGGTGGACTGGAAGTATGCAAGGCTTCATTTTAAGGATGATCAGGTAATGTCGGATACGGTGAAATTTTTTGCAGAAACTGTGCTCTATGAAGGGAAAGAGTTGGAGCGTTTGTTCGCTGGAATTGGGATGGAGTTTGGAAGAAAAGAATTTTGCACCAAGGTACATAGCATGAAAAATTCCGCTGTTACCATTGGAATCATTCCTTTGGCGGGAATGGCAAAGGTGCTGGAGGACGCTGCCCGAAACGGTCAGGTGGAGGTATTGCAGGCTATGACACCAATTTTCTTGGAATGCTGGTATGAGTATGGTAAGCGTTTGGAAGTGTTTGCACCTGTTTCGGCTACGGATAAATGGTTAGCTGCGGATTATGGAGAAGAGATTCAAAAGCTGGTAAAGTCCATGAATCAGGCTGCGGAAGAGATGGATATTGATGCTTTGGATGAAGTCTGGAAGCAGCTTTCCGAATACCAGTTTAGCGAGGAGAAACAGGAGCTTTTGGAGAGGATTCACAAGGCTGTTTTGGAGTTTGATGTGGATTATTTGCAGGGAGTGACTATTTCTGAAGACTGGTAGGGGTATGTCCACGAAAATAGTTTGAGGAAGAATTGGATTTTATTTACCAAAAGGGCTGTTGAAAATAAAATTTTTCTAAAAAAGAATAAGGTCAAAAGATACTATGTAATGGGGTATAATAAATAGGAAGGAAACAGCAACAATATAATTTTGGATAGTAAAAGAGAGATAAATATGATATTTGTGAAGAATTATAGAGATAATGATAAGTTTCGTTCTAGCTTTAATGAACTTGCAGGAAAAACCTTTGGCTTAAACTTCGAGGACTGGTATCAGAATAGATACTGGACTCACAAATACAATCCATATTCTATGATAGAGAATGGTAAGGTTATTGCGAATGTATCAGTGAATTTATGTGATTACCTATGGAAAGGAAAAAGATGGAAATTCATACAGCTTGGAACGGTTATGACAGACGAGGAATATCGTAACAGGGGACTGATACGTCAGCTTATGGGAGAAATTGATAAGGATTATTCTGAGATAGTAGATGGGATTTTTCTGTTTGCAAATGATGAAGTTCTTGATTTTTATCCTAAATTTGGTTTTCAGAGATCCGGTGAATATGAGTATGTAAAGAATGTTATGAATACGCAGGAGTGTTCAATCGAGAAGGTGCCTATGAAGAGCAAAGAACAGTGGGACATGTTGGAGAAGCGGATTAACAACTGTGCAGCTTACAGCGCTTTTGAACCTGTGGGATATAGCGAGCTGTTTATGTTCTATATTACAAAGTTCATGCAGGACACTGTATATTATTGTAAAGAGCAGGATGCGTATGTGATTGCAGAGGTAGAGGATTCACAGTTGATTCTGCATGGTGTTTTTGCAAAGCAGGAATGTGACTTAGATAAGGTAATAGCGGCTTTTGGAAAAGAAATTAATAAGGTAAGACTTACCTTTGCACCGATTAAGAAGGAAGGCTATGAGGTGTTGCCTTATAGAGCAGAGGATTGCACCTTATTTATCAAAGGGGAAAGTTTTGAGGACTTCATGACTGATAGGGTGCGCTTTCCGGAATTGGCGCATGCGTAAATATATGGTAGAATGTAACTATTCAGGTAGGTCGAAGCATTTACTGCTGAGACCATAAGAAAATGATACGGTAAGCAAAAATCCCATCGCTGAAAGCGATTTTAAATGGATTTTTGCATCGTAATTATGAGGGTACTGAATAATTACGATAGAATAAAAAAATTATTGAAAAGTTGCATTTTTTCAAAAAAGATGCAACTTTTATTTGTGTCGTTACCCTATATAAGTGAAAGGAACAAGGATATCCTATCCTTTGGGCGTTATCATGAGAACGTTCAAGATTACTGGAGGTTAAGAATGAATCAGGGAGAACTGGAAATTTATATTCAACAATATGGAAAAGATTTGTATTCGTTCTGTTGTTCTATTACATATAACATGCAGGAGGCAGATGACTTATATCAGGACACTTTAGTGAAAGCCTATGAGATGCAGGATGATGTAGTAATAGAGAGAAATCCGAAGAGCTTTTTGATGTCGGTTGCAATAAATCTGTATAGAAATTATAAGCGTAAATTGTCTATCCGACAAAGAATCATCGGTATTGGAATAGAACTAGAAGAGGAAATAACAGAAGTTCCGTCTATGGAGCAATTAACAGAGGAAAAGGTAGTTGCCAAGGAAGTGTGTCAAATGGTGCGACAGGCTGTGGAGAAGTTGCCGGATAAATATAAAATTCCAATATTGCTTTTTTATATGGAAGATTTAGCAATAGCAGATATTTCAGAGATACTGAAATTACCAGAAGGAACGATTAAAAGTAGAATACATAGAGCGAAGAAAATCTTAAAACAAAAATTGGAGAATATAGTGTGAAAAATCCATAAACGGAAGATTTTTCACACGGCAAATTTGTGCTTTGCACAAATTCGCTGAATTTGAGAAAGGCATGGTATTGTTATGAAAAATAATATGGATGAACTGTTAAAAGCAGCATTGACTCCGATGGATGCGCCCGATGAAAAATTGAATAACCAGATTCTCTCGAAAACGAAGGAGAGGGATTTTATGAAAAACAAATATCAAAAGAAAAAGTTATCAGTAGCGGCATGTTTTGCAGTGTGTGTGCTTGTAATGGGTTCTGTAACAGCGGTAGCAGCGTATCGTTATCTAAGTCCAAAGGACGTGGCAGTAGAATTAGAGGATAATAAGCTAGAGCAGGCGTTTCAGAGTGAGGATGCAATATATGTAAATGAAACACAAGAGGGAGGTGGCTATCGAGTTACGTTGCTAGGAAGTGTAGCGGGAGAAAATATAAGCAATTTCCTGTCATGGGATGAAAATAATGTTGTGGAAGCAGATAAAATATATACGGTACTTGCCATTGAACACGCAGATGGAACTCCAATGCCGGATACCAGTTCAGATGAGTACGGAGAGGAAACATTTTTAGCATCTCATTATGTACAAGGGTTGAGTCCAGTGGAATATAATATTATGAGTATGGGAGGCGGCTATAGCGAAATCGTAAGAGAAGGTATTCAGTATCGATTAATTGAAATGCACAATATAGAAATGTTTGCAGATAGGGAAATCTATGTTGGTATAAGTTCTGGTACATTTTATGATGTAGATGCATATTGGTTTGATGAAGAAACAGGAAAAATAAATCGTAATGAGGAATATGAGGGATTAAATGCGCTCTTTACACTTCCAATTGATAAGAGTAAAGCAAATTCTGAGGCTGCAAAAGCATATCTGGAAAGTATGAATGAACCAGAACCATCAAGTGATGGTCATATGGAAATAAATGAAGCTGATTTGAGTGTAGAAGAGTTTATAGAAATGCTAGAACCGGAAAATATTAATGAGTATGCCCAGCCAATCGAGTCAACAAGGAAGATTTGTACCGTAAATGAAGAAGGAAGAATTTTATTCTTTTATGAGTTGGAAAACGGAACATTTGGACAGGGAAACTTTAATGTGAATGACAGATTCCCTGATATGTCGGTTGGTACAATCAACATGATAGGTTATAATTATTCAGAAGGAATGGAAGATCTATGCATTAATACAATAATGTTAAATGAGGATGGAACGTATACGTTTGTAGTGTATATGCCAAAAATTTAATAAAGGGATTTTTGCACGTTACTGGAACGGAGTGAACCAATGTCATTTACTTAAAAGGATTTCGGATTTTATATCTGAAATCCTTTTTTCTACCAGTAACTCAATTTTATTTTTAAATTTTAACACTTGACAAATACCTTGAATTGTGCCGGAGTGATATGCTTTGGAATCTGTATCCAACGAATCGGACTGTGGAAATTACCGGTATTTTCACAGTCTTTTAACATTTCATCAAAGAGCTGATTACGTTGCTCTAAATCTTGGATACGAAGTCTTCGTATCTCATCAAATCTTTCTGACAAAATGATTCTGGTAAATAGCTGCATCATCAACACAGGAGGAGCTATTTGCATACCATAGAAACTTTCTCTTATGAGCGGATACGCCGTCTGCGGACTATGGATTACGGCAAGGCGTAGTCCGGGAGCGAGGATTTTCGATGTACTTGATATAAAGATACCTTGGTTGGGTGCAAAAGAAGCGATTGGTGGTAATGGCTTTGTCAAAAAAAGCGTGTAAATGGCATCTTCTATAAAAGGCACTTTTTCTTTTTCACAAAAAGTGGCAATGAGTTTTCTTGTTTCGACAGATAGTAATTCAGAGGTTGGATTATGAAAATCCGGAATAAAGTAAAAGCCTTTTACATTTTGGGATTTCAAGGCGTATTGAAGAACGTCCTCTGTTATAGTTCCATTTTCTAAATGTAGCGGTACTAAGTGAATCCCAAGGATTTTTGCGGCAACCTTGAGTCCTGGATACGCGGTTGGCATGGTTGCAATACGGTCCCCTGCCTGAAAAAGGGCAGAAAGTGTTGCAAAAATAGCATTTTGGCTTCCTGTACTGTATAAAATATGTTCCTTTGAGGAGGAAAGAGAGAAATAGGAAAGCCATTTTTGTGCTGCTTGTATCTGCGAAATCATCATTGTTCAATAAAAATATATCTCCGAAATTCAAATATAAAAGATTCCGAGAGTACATTTATTTGATGCAGGCCAAAAAAATGGGTTGTTTTGTGAGCATAGTATGTAATATAAATATTGTCTTGCATACAATTTTACGATTGTATGCATAAGAATTCAAGTGTACGATAGAGAAAATTTAGGTTTAGTAAGATATACGCAGAAAGGTAGGAGAACATTATGAATCATATCGTACCAGAGAGAATTAGGCAGACACCACCATCTTTTATCAGAGGGATTTTGAAGGTGGCGGAGAGTGAGGATGTTATTTCTTTTGCAGGGGGATTGCCGAATCCAATCTCATTTCCACAAGAAGCTCTTAAGGAGTCTATGAATAGGATAATTGCAGAGTATGGAAGTCGTGTGTTTCAATATGCATCAACCGCTGGCTTATTATTGTTACGAGAGTATATTGCGGAAAATGTAAGTGTCAGTACAACCTAGATGTGTGTGCAGAGGATATTATTATTACAACAGGATCTCAGCAGGCGTTGGATTTAGTTGGTAAAGTATTAATAGATAAAGGGGAACTGGTAAGAAAATATCATTGTATTCTGATTGAGGATGATCCTTATGGAGAATTGTGCTTTGATGGGAAATTAAGAGGGTATATTAGCAAGGATGGCTTGCATGAGAGTATTTTGCTTGGTAGCTTTTCTAAAATCATAACGCCAGGTATGCGTGTGGGTTTTATGATTATCAAGAACGAAAAGCTTAGAAAATATATCAATACAGCCAAAGAAGCAGCCGATTTACATTCGAATATTTTTGCACAGTATTGTTTGTATGATTATGTAATATATAATAACTTACAAGAGCACACACAGAATATAATAGGTCTATATAAAGAGCAGTGTGGGGCAATGATAAGTGCGATGGAAACGTATTCGCCCAAAGACATTAGTTTTACGAGACCTAAGGGAGGGATGTTTATTTGGGCCACTTTACCAGAGGGGCAAAGTGCAAAAGCTTTGTTTGATAGAGCAATTGAGAGGAAGGTTGCCTTTGTGCCAGGAGATCCGTTTTATACAGATGGGAGAGTAGCAAATACAATGCGATTAAATTATACAAATACTTCGAAGGAATTGATTGCGGAAGGAATAAGGAGAATTTTTGAATTGTAAAAATACACGAAAAAAAACGAAATGTTTAGTGCACTATTTATCAAAATAATGTGACGAAGTAAGTTTTGGTTGACAATAATGTTGGCAATATTTTATACTTCGAAGAAAGAATGATGTTGATTTTGGTGAATGAAACGTTTCTAAGAGTGCTACGATATAGCATGTTGACGAATTGACAAAGGGCCTATATTCTTTTTACTAGTTTTTATTACATAATTTATAGGAGAGTTAAGAAATGATCTACAAATCGAAACAGAAATGGAAAGCTAGAGTTTTTAGTGCGATTCTGGCTGCAAGTATGGCGTTCACTAGCTTCATTAGTATGCCTGTTACTACCTATGCTGCACAGGATTATAAACTCGCAGATAATATTCAGGATGGTGTAATCTTGCATTGCTTTAACTGGAAGTATAATGACATTAAGGCAGAACTTGCAAATATTGCAGAAGCAGGATTTACTTCTGTACAGACTTCACCAGCACAGGTTGGATGTAATCCAGGAGTTTGGTATAATCTTTATCAGCCACTTGGATATTATGCAGGAACAAATGACCTTGGAACGGTAGATGAGTTAAAGTCTCTTTGTGCAGAAGCAGATAAGTATGGCATTAAAGTAGTAGTTGACGTTATTGCGAATCATCTTGCAGGGGACCATACGAATATTCAAAACGATCTTAAAGGCTGGGAGTATTGGCATCATCCGGATTTTCCGGCAAGTACTAATTATAATGATCGTTATTGTGTTACGCATGGAAATGTTGGTATGCCGGATATCAATACAGAACATAGTTATGTTCAGCAGTGTGTAGCTAATTACCTTGAGTCATTGAAGAGCTATGGTGTTGATGGTATCAGATGGGATACTGCAAAGCATATCTCATTACCAAGTGAAGGTAGCAATTTCTGGCCTTCAGTAACTAAGCAGGGGTTATATTTTTATGGAGAGATTTTAAAAGCACCTGATGATAGAGACTTTGGAAATGAACACCTGATGAAAGAGTATACAAACTATATGTCTGTAACAGATAGTATGTATGGAAAGGCTCTTCGTGATGCTTTCAATGACGGAAAAGTTCCAACCAGTTATGGAAATTGGGCTGCACGCGGTATTTCTAATGATAAGCTTGTATATTGGGGTGAAAGCCATGACACATGGTCAAACAATCATGATTGGGGATATTCAAATGAAATGAATCAGAATGTTATTGATCGTGCATATGCAATAGCTGCGAGTCGTGATGATATTAGTGCGCTATATTTCTCTCGTCCTTCTTCTAAATATAAAGAAACTATTTACGGTGGTCAGAAGGGAAGTACTCATTTTACAAGTCCGGAAGTTGCAGAAGTAAATAAGTTCCATAATGCAATGATTGGCCAAAAGGATTATTATACAACAAAAGACAATAATGCTGTTGTATGTCGTGAGAAGGGTGCTGTTGTTGTTGCAGGTAACGGTGGAAACAAGGATGTTACTGTTCCAAATGGTGGAAGCATTACACAGCCTGGTACCTATGTAGATCAGATTACTGGTGCAACATGGACTGTAACAGCAACTGAGATTTTCGGTAAGATTGGTTCTACAGGTATTGCTGTTCTTATGCAGAAGGATGTACCACCAATTGTAGAAAAACCAGTATATTATGATAATGCAGATAGTTGGAATGATGTTTACGCATACTACTGGAGTGATAGTAACAAAGCAATGACAACATGGCCAGGCGTTCAGATGCAGGCTTCTAATCAGAATGAGAACGAGTATGTAGTTAAAATTCGAGAAGATGCTGATTATGTTATTTTCAATGACGGAAATGGTACCAAGACAGACGATATAACAATAAGTGCATTTGAAAAAGTTTATAAGAATGGCGAATGGTGTGACAGAATAGTTACTCCCCCAACATTAAAGAAGATTTATTATAATAATGCAAGCAACTGGAATAAGGTTCATGCTTATTACTGGAGTGATAGCAATGAAGCTATGACAACATGGCCAGGTGTTGAGATGTCAAATGCTGGCGGAAGTGACTATGTTGTAGAGATTCCTGATAATGCAGAATATATCATTTTCAATGATGGAAATACTACTAAAACAGATGATTTAACCTTAGAAGGTTTTGATAAGATTTATAAGGATGGAAGCTGGTCTGAGTATAAAAAAGGCGAGGATGATCCAATTCCAACATTAGATGAAATCTATTATAAGAACACAAATAACTGGAATAAGGTTTATACATATTACTGGAGTGATAGCAATAAAGCTATGACAACATGGCCAGGTGTTGAAATGTCAAATGAAAAGAATGATGTGTATAAAGCACAGATTCCTACAGATGCTAAGTATGTTATCTTTACAAATGGAAATGGAACACAGACAGATGACTTGACATTAGAAGGTTTTGATAAGATTTATGAGAACGGAAGCTGGTCTGTTTATTCTGAAAAAGAAGATCCAATTCCAGAAGGAAATATGTTCTATCAGAATACGGAAAATTGGGATGATGTATATGCTTACTATTGGAGTGAGAGTGATACAAAGCTTACAACATGGCCAGGTGTTCAGATGACAGATGCAGGAAATGGTGTATATGCTATCGAAATTTCTGAAGAAGCAGATTATATCATTTTTAATAATGGAAATGGTTCACAGACCGATGACCTTACATTAGAAGGCTTAAACAAGATGTATAATAATGGAAGCTGGTCAGATTTTAAATAAGCTGCAAATGTGGTAAGATATTATTATGATACAAGCATAAATGAGGCTGCGTACAAATTATAGTACGCAGCCTTTCATATAGTGCGCCTAGCGGCGCACGTTTCTTAAGGGTCAAAGTCCCAAATCCGCCCGGTAGTGGGAAGGATATAGCCAAGACCAAGGGTGTTTACCGCGAGGTAAAATCTGAAGGAAGGTGGGCAAATCTCTGGTCTGACGAACAGAAATCTCATATGAGGTCATACATGAGGGTAAGGCTGCTATTCAAGTCGAAGCCCAATAACTACACGGAATCAGGTATGATAAATGAGGCAGATAGATGGAGAGGAAGAAACGTGTGGTACCTAGGGAGGTCTGTGCGGTACGCTCTGAAAGGAGTAACCACCGCCTAAAGCGGTGCTGAACGTGCAGAAGTCAGCAGAGGTCATAGTGTGCGACTTGAAAGTCGTTACTTAAATTGTGATAAATTCACTACTACCTCCGTTTAATGTTGGATTAGGATAGGAAAGAAGTCATTTTAATATAAATTAGAGTATGATAAAATAATCTAAAAGGAGGGCGATTTCTATAAATATTCAAACATTAAATGGAACATGGAAAATGATTCCAAAGATTTATGACGATAGCAATTATATGAATGACCATCAATTAAAAGACTTTTATCCAGTACAGATACCAGGCTCTGTTTTATCCTGCCTAATAAAAGAAAAGGCAATCGATGATCCTTATTTTAGGCAGAATGAGTATGTAATTAGAGAATTGTTTTGGCAGGACTATTGGTTTGAGAGAGATTTTGAAGTAGAAGAAGCTCTTTTAAAGGAAGATCAGATAGAGCTTGTTTGTTATGGACTTGATACCCTAGCAGAGATTTATATGAATGGGCATTTTGTAAAGAAAACAGCGAATATGCATAGAACATGGAGGATTTCTGTAAAGGATTATTTGCAAGCGGGCGTGAATCATATTCAGATTCGTTTTCTCTCTACATTACGTTATATTGAAGATTATCATTCAGATGAGAATAAGAAGATAACAATAGAGACAAGTGGAGCAATACTTGGCAATCAGTATATTCGTAAGGCCCATTCTATGTTTGGATGGGATTGGGGTGCACAACTTCCAGATGCAGGAATTTTCCGTGATATTCAACTGGAAGCATATAGTCAGGCAAGACTTGCAGAGGTTTCCTATATCCAGAATCATGACAATGTAAGTATTACAGCTGATGGTAAAATAGTACAAGGTACTGTAATGCTTGAAGTAGAGCCAATTTTAGAGAGTTGTGTTTTTTTTACAGGTAAAGTAGAAGTGATTCTTAGTGCACCGGATGGAACGGTAATAGACAAAAAGAAATGTGAAGAGTCACAAAAGGTATGCTTTGAGATTGCAGAACCTAAGCTATGGTGGCCAAATGGCCTTGGTGCACATCCATTGTATCAGATAGAAACGAAACTATATATAGGAGAAACACTTGCAGAAGTACGTGTTGATCGAATTGGTCTAAGGACATTTTCAGTTAGTCGCGAAAAGGATCAGTGGGGCGAAGAATTTGCATTTATGGTAAATGGGTTTAAATTCTTTGCAATGGGAGCTAATTATATCCCAGAGGATTGTGTTTATAGTTGGATTACCAAAGAACGTCAGGAATATTTGATTCGAAGCTCTGTAAAAGCAAATTATAACTGTTTGCGAGTTTGGGGTGGTGGATATTATCCGTCTGATACGTTTTACGATATGTGTGATGAATACGGACTTGTGGTGTGGCAGGATCTGATGTATGCATGTAATGTTTATGATGTAACAGAGGAGTTTGAGGAAAATATTATTGCAGAAACCATTGATAATGTAAAGCGACTTCGTCATCATGCAAGTCTTGGCTTATGGTGTGGCAATAATGAACTTGAATCTGCGTGGATGTATTGGGGAGATTATCAGACCCAGACACCTTATTTACGTGCAGATTATATCAGACAATTTGAGCATATTTTGCCAAAGGCTTTAAAATCAGCAGATAATAGAACCTTTTTCTGGCCGTCATCACCTTCCTCGGGCGGATGTTTTGATGAACCGGGAGATGAGAATCGTGGCGATACCCATTATTGGGATGTTTGGCATGGTCAGAAGCCATTTTCTGATTATCAGAAGTATTTCTTCCGTTTTTGCTCGGAATTTGGATTTCAGTCGTTCCCTTCATGGAAGACGGTTTATTCTTATACGATTCCTGAGGATAGAAATATTTTTTCTCAAGTTATGGAGAGTCATCAGAAGAACGATTCTGCAAATGGTAAGATGTTGTATTATATATCTGAGAATTTCCGCTATCCGAAAGACTTTGAAAGCCTACTTTTTACGACGCAGATTTTGCAGGCTGTTGCGATTAAGTCTGGCGTAGAGCATTGGAGACGTAATCGTGGCAGATGTATGGGGGCAATCTATTGGCAGATTAATGATAATTGGCCGGTGGCTTCATGGGCAAGTATTGACTATTATGGAAGGTGGAAAGCGCTTCATTATATGGCAAAGAATTTTTTCATGCCTGTAGCAGGAAGTTTGGTAAGAATTGCGGATGAAGATACTGGAGCTAGGAATGGAGGAGAACACTTCAGTGGCGTTGCTACTTATGTTCAGAATGAAACATTTGAGCCTGTTAAGGTGAAGGTAACTTTGAATTTGAAAACATTTGATTTCCAAGTGCTAGATAGTGTAACAGAGTGCATTGTTATAGAGCCGTTTTCAGCGAAAAAGGCAATGGAAGTAGACTATTCTAAGTTTATAAAACGTCAGCCGAGAATCCTTACAGTGCCGACAGAAAAGAGAGTTCAGGCGTTGTATGACAAGAAAGATATTTTTGTAGAGGCTATTTTTGCATATGAGGATGGCAGGGTTCAGATAGAGAGTGAAACGTTGGTTCCATATAAGCATGTGGATTTACCAAAGATAAATCTTGAGTTTCATGTTGAGGAAATGGCAGAATGTTATAAGATTGTCTTGCAGAGCACTTCTTATGCACCATTTGTTGAACTTGATTTTGCTGATGCAGATGTCATTTTTGAGGATAATTATTTTAACATGACGAGTACAGAAAAGAAGGAAGTCTTACTGAAAAAGGAAAATATTATGAAAGGAAGCTTTTCTGGCGCGGAAGATGTAAAGGCGAAGTTGAAGATTCGAACGATTAGAGATACCTATTAATCATAAAAAGTATATTTAATAACTATGAATGAGAGAAATAGTCATAGTATATGAAGATAAAAGGGTATGTTTGTAGGAGGGAAAGATTTTCATGAAGAAATGGAAAAGTTTTGTGTTTTCCTATATGACAGTGATCTGTCTTGCATTAAGTGCATGTGGGAATGCAAGTGTAACAATACCAGCACAAGAAGTGCCAATGGAGCAAACGGCAGTTATTACGCTGGATTCGATTCCGGAATACACTGGAATACCATACGTTGAAATAAATGGAAATCTTCCATATTTTACAAATAATGATTATGGGACACAGGCATTTGAAAATTATAGTGAATTAGATGCACTTGGAAGATGTGGAGTATGTTTTGCTAATATTGGAATCGAGATTATGCCTACAGAGGAACGAGGTGAGATTGGTCAGATTAAGCCAAGTGGCTGGCAATTGGTGAAGTATGATTTTGTAGATGGAAAGTATCTGTATAATCGTTGTCATTTAATCGGATTTCAGCTTGCAGGTGAGAATGCAAATGAAAAGAATCTTATAACAGGCACACGTTATATGAATGTACAGGGAATGCTGCCTTTTGAAAATATGGTAGCGGAGTATGTACAAAATACAGAAAATCATGTGTTATATCGTGTTACTCCTATTTATGAGGGAACAAATTTAGTTGCCAGCGGTGTTCTGATGGAGGCAAAGTCAGTTGAAGACGATGGAGCAGGCATTTGCTTTAATGTTTATGTATACAATTGTCAGCCGGGTGTTGTGATTGATTATGCTACAGGTGTTAGTGCATTAGGTGAGAGTGTGCCAGGTGTTTCAAATAACGATGCTAGTGTTCCTGTATCACAAGGTGAGAGTACGATGTATATCATGAATACAAATACTCATAAATTCCATTATCCTAGTTGTTCCAGTGTGGATGATATGAAGGAAAAGAATAAGAAGGAATATCAAGGAAATCGTGAGGATTTGATTCAGCAGGGGTATGATCCTTGTAAGAGGTGTAACCCTTAAAGATATAATACATACAATGTTACAAGTGTAATATTTGAAGTGTTGTTATATGTAATACAAAAAGTAATATTCAAGAAGATATAAACAGATAGGTAACGCAGTAGAGATAGTTAATTGATGGCATGCTAAAAGGTATGCCATCAATCTACTTAGTACATAGAGGTGAGGTTAAATAGTTATTATGGCAGAGGTATACACAATTATTTGTGGACATGTAAATTGTTATATAGTAGTTGAGAATGAGAATGCGATATTGATAGATACAGGTTTGAAGAAGTATAGAGAAACGATTCTTAAAAAGTGTAGAGAATTGAATGTGAAATTAATTGTGCTTACCCATGGCCATATAGATCATTGTCAAAATACAGCATATTTAGCTAAAATTTTAAATATTCCAATAGCTATGAGTGAAAAAGATTTAAATTTAATTCCTGATAATAAAATGCAACCATTATTTGCAAAGTCACTATTAGGAAAGATTGTATTATTGGCTTCGTTAAGTAGTATGGAGAACGATCACTTAGAAGTATTTGAACCTTCCGTATTTTTAAATGGTGGTGATACTTTAAGTGAGTATGGCGTAAATGCAAAGATTGTTGAATTAACAGGACATACGGAAGGTTCTATAGGAATAGAGGTAGATGGGAATAAGTTATTTGTTGGTGATGCTTTAATGAATATGTTATATCCAACCGTATCTCTAATCTATGGGAATGAGCAGAGTACAAGAGAAAGTGCACATTACATTAGTGAAGCAGGAGATAAAACAATTTATTTTGGTCATGGAATGCCTAAAAAAAATCGAAAATGGATCAAATGACAGTAATGATAAAAGAAGATATAAATGCAGCAAAGCAAAGGCATGGATAGAGGAAAATGAGATATCAGATTAGGCATGCGCTAGTGCTATATGCAGCGGATACCATATTAGAGGATGTGAATTTTGAGATTCACGATAAAGAAAAAATTGCAGTTGTTGGACAAGCCAACCAACCATTTGGATTTGTCAACGATGGATGATGTTTTTGATAAGAAAACCTATTATAATTCTGGAAAAATTAAGTCCCGTCTCTTGAAGCAGCTAGAAAAATATGAGAAAATGTTAGAAAAAAGTGAAATAAAAATGGCTGAGCTTCAGATGCAATTGATGGATCCGTCTCTTGCAACCGATTATACGAAGCTGATGGAGTTTCAAAATCAGCTGGATGCAGAGGAACACCAGCAGCAAACACTGCTAGAGCGTATGATGGAAACAGAAACGGAGCTGGAAGAGCATAGTGTGAAAAATCCATAGACGGAAGATTTTTTACACGGCAAAATTGTGTAAAGCAAAAATTCGCAGATTTTGAGAAAAGCATGGTTATTAATATGGAAAGATCATAAAGAGGTTTTTCAAAGTCAAATATTGAAAGAAAGAGGTAGTATCATGGTAAAACATGTGATTTTATGGCAGTTAAAAGATGAATTATCTGCAGAAGAAAAGGAAAATGTAAAAGCAGGTATTAAAGAAGGATTAGAGTCTTTAAAAGGAAAGATTCCTGGACTTATGGAGATTCAGGTAAATATGAACGGTCTGGCAAGCTCTAATGCAGATGTTATGCTTGATTCTTTATTTGAAGATGAGGCGGCATTAAAGGCTTATGCGGTTCATCCAGAGCATGTTGCTGTGGCAGACGGAAAGGTAAGACCATACACAAAGAACAGAGTATGTTTGGATTATGAGGTGTAATTAGTAAGGGAGAGTATGTAACACTAAGGGGTGTTAGTACTCTCTTTTTTATATATTAGGGTTAGGAAATTGCTGTAACGTAGTGAGAATTCTCTAAGTAAAATGGATTCTGAATGGGAGAATGTAAATTAAATTAACAAAAATGTAACAAGATATAGATTTTAATTAAATAATATGTTAATATTATTTTCGTTTCCTTATATTTCCACATATAAGGATAGCATGTAGTATAGTTTTATTACTACAAATAATAGAAAGGACGGAATAGATATGACAGAAAAGACAAAAAAAAGGTGGAAAACAATCATTGCACATGCAATCATGGTCTTAGCAGTTTTAGGGCTAGTAGCTGTTTTCCCGGCAAACTGTTTTGCTGAGGATTATAGTTCTGTGGTTACATTGGCAAATAGTAAAAACAGTGACATCTATGTTGAGGTGACGAGACATAGTGGTGGAAACCATGATTGGCAGGAGTATGGTTATTCGATTAAGAATAATAGTAGCCAGGTAGTAAGTGGTATTACGATAACAATACCTGCAAAGGGTTCTGTAACCAGCTTTAAGTGTTGGGGAATCTCTGCAAAGTACAGCAATGGAAATATCATGATTTCTTACACAAAAGCTTTAAAACCAGGAGAGAGTTTTTCTTGCACGAACGACCAGAAATTTGGATATAGTGGAGGTGGACTACTTTCTACACCGAGTGTAAAAGTTGGTGAGGATGCTGCTTCGGCATCTGGATTAAAATATAAAGTAACAGGTTCGGTTAAGAACCTGAACTATAGTGAGACACCTGTTGGAAAGCATGGTGCATTATCGGTAGCGAAAGTAGAGAATTATGCAGCACCAACAATTGTGGATGAATATGGAAATGCAGTTCAGCTTAGAACAGCCAGTACACATGGTGTTCAATGGTTTCCGACTTATGTAAACAAAGCGGGATTTCAGAGTTTACGTGATGAGTGGGGAATGAATGCAGTTCGTCTTGCAATTTATCCAAGAGAGGGCGGTTATCTTCAGGGTAGACAATCGTTAATGGATAGTAAGATTCAGGAAGGTGTTAAAGCGGCAAAGGAACTTGGTATGTATATCATCATTGATTGGCATGTATTAAATTACAATCCAAATGAAGATATAGATGCAGCTAAAACCTTTTTTAAGAAATATGCAACTATGTACAAAGACTACAATAACGTGATTTTTGAAATCTGTAATGAGCCTACAGGTACCACTTGGTATAATGGAAGCGGTAATGATCTTTATACATATTGTAAAGAAATTTGCAAGACAATTCGTGATTGCGGAAACAATAGCATTATTGTATGTGGAACAAACGATTGGTCTCAAAGAGTAGATGAGGTTGCAACAAAGCCTCTTAAGAATGATGGTTTTGAAAATATTATGTACAGTATCCATTTCTATGCTGCTACACATTACGATAATATCAAGAATAATGTTAAGAACGCTATCGCAAGTGGAACACCGGTATTCTGTACAGAATTTGGAGTTTGTGATGCATCGGGAAATGGCGGATATGATTTCGATAATGCGGATGATTGGATGAAGCTTTTCAAGCAGAATAATATCAGTTATGCATGCTGGAGCTTATGCAATAAGGCAGAATCGGCTTCTTATTTGGCCCCATCTTCCTCTAAGACAAGTGCGTGGACAGCTTCTGATTTATCCGAAACAGGTGTATGGCTTATCAATACGAGTCGTGCATTAGCAGACAAAGAACCAAATAATACAGGTTCTGTAGTAACTCCAAGTGAACCTGAAATACCGGAAGTGGAGGAAGAACCAGAGACAGAAGAGCCAAGTGTGCCAGAAATAGAAGAAACCCCTAAGGAAGAAGAGACCATTGCACCAGAAAGTCCGGAAGATTCTACTGCGGAAGGTTGTAATGCATCTATGACAATTGGAAGTCAATGGGATACAGGCTTAGTAGCAAATGCAGTTGTTAAGAATCATAGCAAGAGTAGCATTTCAGGATGGACGGTTGAATTTGATTTTGAAGGTGAGATTACGAATATCTGGTGTGCGAAAATAGTAAGCCATTCGGGTAACCATTATGTAGTTGAAGCAGAAGATTATAATAAAAATCTAGACGCGAATGGACAGGCTACTTTTGGATTTAATGCAACGAAAGCTGCAGGACAGAAAGTAGCGATTACCAATGTAGTGGTTAAGTAATTTAAGTAGGATTCGCCGGAGTTAGCCCTAAGTTGATATTTTATATTGACTTAGGGTTTTTTTATTAAAAAAAATATGGAGGATGAATATAATAAAGCATTGTGGAACAAAGAGGATTGAAACAAAAAGATTAATTATAAGAAGGTTTGTGAATGGAGATGCAAATGCAATGTACGAAAATTGGGCATCTGATTCAGAAGTAACAAAGTATTTAATGTGGCCAACGCATTCTAGTAAAGAAGTAAGCCAAGCGGTAACAAATGATGGGATAAACTCCTATGAAGATGAAAAATTTTACCAGTGGGCTATTATTGTAAAAGAAAATGGTGGCACAAAGGGATTACTTCATATTGAAATAGCTTCCTGTATAATTCAAAGTGTAGAGAGTAAATGATTTTACAAAAATAGATACCTAAGTTAAACTGTCATTGCTGACCGGCCAGTTAGCAAATGAACAGAATAAGGAAGGTATCTACAAATGAATTCTACACA
>JAFSCH010000077.1 GCA_017436865.1 Lachnospiraceae bacterium | reverse complement strand
CTGTGCAAGAAAACGCAGTTTATGGGAAGGTTCCTTACTTCATTCATGTTTGTAGAGAGGGTAAGAAAGGAACTAAAGTTCCTGAGAGAATGTCATGCAGACTAACAACTCCAAAGAAAAAGTTCGACAACTTCAAAACAAACTATATCTGACAGCCAAGAAATGTGATAGCCGAAGATTTCATGCACTTTATGATAAGATATATCGCGATGATGTACTCTTTGAAGCATGGAAACGAGTAAAAGCTAACAAAGGTTCTAGTGGTGTAGACGGTATCGAAATTGAAGATATTGAAGCGATGGAAATTGAGAAATACCTATCAGAAATCAAAACAGAACTGATGGATGGAAAATACAAACCATCTCCAGTAAAGCGAGTAATGATACCGAAACCAGACGGAAGTGAAAGACCTCTTGGAATACCAACAGTGAAAGACAGAATCGTGCAGATGGCTACAAAGATAGCTATAGAGCCAGTATTCGAAGCTGACTTTAGAGAGTGTTCCTACGGATTCCGACCAAAAAGAAGTGCAAAGCAAGCACTTGAGGTGGTAAGGAAAGCGTGTAACAACAAAGGTTATTATGTAGTAGATGCGGATATTGAAAAGTTCTTTGATAACGTAAACCAAGATAAGTTGATGAAACTGGTAGAGCAGAGAATATCAGACCGTAGGATATTGAAGCTAATAAAACAATGGTTAGTATCAGGAGTATTATACGGAAATGTACTGACAATCTCTGAACTGGGAACAAGCCAAGGTTCAGTTATATCTCCGCTATTGGCAAACATCTACTTAAATACACTGGACAGACTGTGGGAAAAGTATGGACTTACTCACGGTATTCTTGTAAGGTACGCAGACGATACGGTAATCGTTTGTAAGAATAAGAAAAGTGCAAACCATGCACTGAACTTATTGCAGTATATCATGGCAAAACTGGATTTAAAGCTACATCCAGTAAAGACAAAGATTGTCAGCATGTGGGATGGAAAAGAGGGATTTGACTTTCTCGGAATGCACCATAGAAGAATGACAACAGAAACAAGAAAAGGGAAACTGTATAAAGAAACATATCAGTATCCAAGCCGAAAAGCCATGAAGAAGATGAAAGCAGAAATCAAAAGAAATGTAAACAGTCGTAGTCTATTAGTTGCTAAGGAAGAGGATTTAATAAAGAATCTGAATCCCAAAATCATAGGATGGAAGAATTATTATTCTACCAAAACAAATGAAAAGTGGATGCAGGCACTGGACTGGTACATTATTTGCAACTTTACAAGATGGTATAACAAGAAACATCAAAGGCGTAATCATATGTCAAAGGTGGGATTTGTTAGAAATAGCATTTACCAAAAAGGGTTAAAGAAAATGGCTAGAGCATGACGTAATGCTGTAGAAAGAAGAATGTCGGAAAGCCGTGTGAGGGAGAACCTCATGCACGGTTTGATGAGGGGCGAATGAAAATTTTCATCCGCCTACTCTACAAAGGAAGAAGAGTAACTGAGTAGAATAGTGGAAAGAACTGCATATACAAATTGGTAAAATACAATCAAATAATAGTATTTTTCTATTCAGTTTGATTTACTTGATTGCTTTTATTTTCTGTTATGCTATTCTAAATGCGAAATGCAAGTGTATATGATTGCAGATAAATTTTGTATTAGTATGAAGTTATAGGGAGAATATGTTATGGAGAATAAGTCTGTTTCCAGTATGACTGAGGGGAGTCCGGTTAAATTAATCTTAATGTTTACTTTTCCAATGCTTGTCGGAAATCTTTTTCAACAGCTTTACAATATGGTAGATTCTATTGTGGTAGGACGTTTTGTAGGAGCGAATGCTTTGGGGGCAGTAGGAGCAACCGGTTCGGTAAATTTCTTGTTCTTTTCTCTTTGTTTTGGTGTTTCTGCGGGAGTTGGAGTTGTTGTTTCGCAGTTTTTTGGTGCAGACAGACCGGAAATGGTAGAGAAAGCGATTGCTAATGGTCTATATATTTTAGCGTTGTCTTCTATCGTTATGAGTGTGTTAGGTGTAGTGCTGGCGAGACCGGTTTTAAGCTTATTGAATACACCAGAAGTTATTTTGGATGATGCAGTAATCTATATGCAAGTATCCTGTGCAGGTATTATCGCAGTAGCTGCTTATAATGGTGTGTCGGCTATTTTGAGAGCTTTGGGAGATTCGAAGACACCGTTGTACTTTATGGTAGTGTCTTGTTTTATAAATATTGGTCTTGATTTGTTATTCGTATTGGAATTTAACTGGTCTGTTTTTGGTGTTGCATTTGCTACGGTTATTGCTCAAATGGTAGCAGGTATAGGAGCGTTTGTTTATGCATATTATAAAATTTCGTTCTTTCGAGTAAAGAAAGAAAATCGTAAATGGAAAACAGATATTGCAGGAAGATGTTTTCAGCTTGGATTACCAATTGCTGTTCAGAATTCTATGATTGCAATTTCATGTATTTTCCTACAAGGTGTTATAAATGGATTTGGTGAGAATCTGGTAGCGGCAAATACGGCACTTGGAAGAATTGAACAGTTAGTGCAACAACCATATAATTCCCTTGGTGCAGCGATTACCACATTTACAGGTCAGAATGTGGGTGCAGGTAAAATTGATCGTGTAAAGAAGGGATATAAGGTCGGATTTATCTCTGTTGTTATTCTTAGTTTGGTTATGTTGATTCCGGGACAGTTATTCGGAGAACAGATTGTAGGAATCTTTGTGCAGGATAAAGAGGTTATTGCAATTGGTGCAAAAGGGCTTGCCATTACAAGTTGGTTTTACTTCTTTCTTGGTATGATATATGTGGCAAGAAGTGTTCTAAATGGTGCAGGAGATGCTGTTTATGCCATGATTAATGGAGTGATGGAGGTAGTAGGACGAGTAGGCTTTGCTATACCACTTACAACGATTCCGGCTATTGGAATGTGGGGTGTATTTTTTACAACTGGGTTAACCTGGACAGTGACAGGAATTGTAAGTATGTTGCGATATAAAAAAGGAAAATGGGCGAGAAAGTTGATGGGGAAATAGTACGGATAAAAGTATTTTAAGCTGATTTAGAAAAAGAAATAAAATATAAAAAAGACTCAGAGAGGTACGCGAAATAGAATTCCTTGTACTTATCTGAGTCTTTTTTATGGAATAGGAAATTGCTGTTACGTAGTGGTAGTTAATAAGGAATTTACGAAGTAAATTCTTTGAGTGTAAGCTGCTGAGCTTGCACTTTTTTATATGATAGGAATTTCCTATCATATAATAGTTTATGCGCACGCTGAAGCAGTGGAAAATTGTCGCTTATGCGACGCTTCAGCGGCGCGAGAATGTGCTTTGCACATTCTTTGTTCTAAAAGATATTAGTTCTGAATGTCATTTTCATCAAATGGATCACCACATTCTGGACAGAACTTAGGTGGATGTGCCGGATCATCCGGTTCCCAATTACATTTGTCACACTTATAAAGTAATGCAGAAGCAGGTTTTTTTGTTCCGCATTCCGTACAGAATTTTCCTTTGTTGGTTGTTTTACAGCTTGGACATTCCCAACCATCAGAAACAACAGGAGCTGGCTTTGGCTGACCACATTCCATGCAGAATTTACCTGTGTTATCATTTCCACAAGTGCATTTCCAGGTATTTTCATTATTTAAAGAGGTATCAGGTGTAGGAGCTTTGGAAGTAGCTTCATTTTCCTGTGCCTGTTGTGCAGCGTAGTTTTGTGACATAGGGGTAACTGGTGGAATACCCATTCCGTTATTAACCATATTGCCATAGCCAGTGTTTGCACCAGCCATATTTGCCATATTCATGCCTGCAAATGCCATCATTGGACCTGTGCTTTCATTAGCAGCAGCACTCTTTAATGCCTCTGCTTGAGCAAGACCAAGCTTTGCACCTAGCATACTGGAATTAGTATAAACGGCAGTTTGCTGAATATCCTTGATTCTCTCTAAGTCCTCAGGTGGAATATCAATGCTGTTAAAGGAAAGTGTAACAAGGAAAAGACCACGATTCATTCTCCAAGTAGTATCGAGACTTTCCATAACTTTTCTTCTTACTTCCTCAGAATGAAGCCCAATTTCGCTGTAACGGACACCTTTTGCTCCTACCGCAGTAAAGGCAGGAATCATGCCATTTAACAATTCTTCTCTTAACTGATTGCTAATTTGTGCTTTGTTATAGTTACCAGTCATATTTCCTGACACATTGCGATAAAACAAGATAGGATCCTGAATACGGAAAGTGTAGGAACCGTGACAACGAATACTTAAATCAAAGTCAATACCGGTTCTCTGGTCGATAACACGAAACGGAAGAGGATTACTGGTTCCGAATTTGTTGTCCATAATTTCTTTGGTATTTACATAGTAAACTCTCTGGTCAGTTGGAATTTCACCACCATGTGCAAAGCGTTTACCAAACTGTTTGAAACTTTCAAGAATACCCTTTCCCAGTCCACCTGCAAAAATAGATGACTCTGTAGATGCGTTATAAGTATAGACACCAGCTTCAGCACAGACTTCGGCAATAGCCCCCTGTGATACGATTAAAGCACATTGGCCATCGTTGACAACAATACCAGAGCCGTTACTTATTACGTTATCACTTGCATGGTTGGAAGAATGCTTCGTGTTTTTCTTAGAACCTTTTGTTAGTAATACGTCAGATGAAAGTGAGTCACAGTAGAAATATTCCAAATACTGGTCTGCAAGCTCACTGGAAACTGCACTTGCAAATGCTTTAATTAATCCCATTTTTTCCCTCCAATTTGCTCTCTTAAATTATATAATCAACTGCTATAAAAAAGATTATTGGTTCTGACAGTTAATTATATAATATAGATACATTCTATCTTCTATTAAAGGATCTGTCTAGCAAAATATATGCCTTTTGAGTGAAAACGATTGGAAAAATAAGAGGAATGGTAGTGGAAAACCATGCGCATAAATTGAGATGCCTTTAGATAAAAAAGCACAGAAAAAGTGCCATATCTTGGTTTGTTTGGTGACATAAAATAAATGATAACTAAAATGTTTTAAATTTGAGTAAAGGTTATTATTGCACCATGAGTAAGATATTGATATAATCAAAGTAACTGTTTGGTAGGCATCTGCATCAATTGTGGTTGCCGCTAGAAAGATGACTTGGGAGGTTACAAAGATGGGACGTGACGTGAACGCAATGAAGAACGCTATTGTAAGCGGAAAAACAGCACTTGGCATTGAATTTGGTTCTACCAGAATTAAGGCAGTGCTTGTAGATGAAAAAAATGAAGTAATTGCAATAGGAACACATGATTGGGAAAATCAGTTGGTAGATAATATCTGGACATACAGCCTTGATGCAATCTAGAAGGGGTTACAGGATTGCTATGCTGATATGGCACAAAATGTTGAGAAGGAATATGGGGTAACAATTGAAACTATCGGATCCATCGGATTTAGTGCCATGATGCATGGTTATATGGCATTTAATAAGCAAGGTGAGCTGTTAGTTCCTTTCAGAACATGGAGAAATACGATTACACAGGCGGCAAGTGAGAGATTGACAGAAGTATTCCATTTCCATATCCCACAGCGTTGGAGTATTGCACATCTGTATCAGGCAATTTTAAATGGAGAAGAGCATGTAAAGGATGTGACCTTCTTTACTACTTTAGCAGGATATATTCACTGGCAGTTATCAGGAAACAAGGTGCTTGGCGTAGGTGAGGCTTCCGGTATGTTCCCTATTGATGTTGCTACAAAAGATTTTGATAAAAAGATGATTGCACAGTTCGATGAACTTGTTACAGATAAGGGATTTGCATGGAAGCTTGCTGACATTATGCCAAAGGTATTGGTTGCAGGTGAAAAAGCAGGCGTATTAACAGATGAAGGAGCTAAACTTCTTGATGTTTCCAGCAAGTTAAAGGGAGGTATTCCAATGTGTCCTCCTGAGGGTGATGCGGGAACTGGTATGACAGCAACCAATAGTGTTGCACAGCGTACAGGTAATGTTTCTGCCGGTACTTCTGTATTTATTATGGCAGTATTGGAGAAGGAATTATCTAAGGCTTATGATGAGCTTGACCTTGTAACAACTCCGGATGGAAGCTTAGTTGCTATGGTTCATTGCAATAACTGTACTTCTGACCTAAATGCATGGGTTAATATCTTCAAAGAGTTCCAGGAAGCTATGGGAATGAAGGTAGATATGAATGAGCTTTATGGCACTTTATATAGAAAGGCATTAGAGGGAGACGCTGATTGTGGTGGGCTTCTTGCATACAACTATTTCTCTGGTGAGCATATTACTGGCTTTGAAGAAGGTAGACCATTATTTGTTCGTACATCGGATTCCAAGTTTAATCTTGCAAACTTCATGCGTGTAAATCTTTACACAGCACTTGGTGCTTTAAAGGTTGGTATGGATATTCTCTTCAAGGAAGAAAAAGTAACCTTAGACGAGATTATGGGACATGGCGGCCTCTTTAAGACAGAGGGAGTTGGTCAGCGAATTATGGCAGCAGCAGCCAATACTCCAGTAGCGGTTATGAAGACAGCAGGAGAAGGCGGTGCTTGGGGTATCGCTATTCTTGCAAATTATATGGCTCAGAAGGCTACGGATGAATCATTAAGCGATTATCTGAACAATAAGGTATTTGCTGGTGAAGCCAAATGCAGAAGATGTAGCAGGTTTTGAAACATTTATTGAGCATTATAAGGCAGGCTTTGTTATTGAGCGTGCAGCAGTAGATTTTATGAGATAGGAAATTGCTGTAACATAGTGGTAGTTAATAAAGAATTTGCGGAGCAAATTCTTTGAGTGATTGCCGCTGGGCAATCACTTTTTATTCTTTATAATAGAAAGGCAAGGATATTCAAGATGTTAGAACAATTAAAGCAGAAAGTATATGAAGCTAATATGGATTTGCCAAAGTATGGGCTTGTTACTTTTACATGGGGTAATGTAAGCGAGATTGACCGTGAAAGTGGTTTATTTGTTATTAAACCGAGTGGTGTGGATTATGAATTATTAAAGCCGGAAGATATGGTTGTTATGGATTTAGAAGGCAATAAGGTAGAAGGAAAATACAATCCTTCTTCAGATACAGCAACACATTTAGAGCTTTATAAGGCGTTTCCGGAAATTGGAGGAGTGGTACATACACATTCAACCTATGCAACAAGCTGGGCACAGTCTGGTAGAGCAATTCCTTGTTACAGAACAACACATGCTGATTATATGTATGGTGAGATTCCTTGCGCTAGGGTGCTTACGCAGGAAGAGATGGACGAAGGTTATGAGAAGAATACAGGAACGATTATCATTGAAACATTTAAGGATAAAGATCCAATGGCAGTACCGGCTGTCCTTTATAAAAACCATGGTCCGTTTGCATGGGGAAAAAATGCAAAAGAGGCTGTACATAACGCGGTAGTTTTAGAGGAGGTTGCGAAGATGGCACTCTTTACCGAACAGTTAAAATCGGATGTAGAACCGGCTCCTCAGAGAATTCAGGATAAGCATTATTTTAGAAAGCATGGCGCAAATGCTTATTATGGAAATAAAATCGAAGAATAAAAGGGAATATTACCCACAAAGTTGATAATATTTGAAAAACCTTGTGAAATTTTTAGCATTTACGCAAGTATAAATGTATGGTACATTAATATCGTAAAAAGGTCAGAATATATTATGTTTTGGCTTTGTAACATAAAAATTATTACAAACAGTTTAAGACAAGTATGTATTGTTTCAAAAAGCAGATGTTGTGATTTAAATGATTCGTAGGTCTTAAATCGTTGCAAGAATGATGGAGGAAAGAACATGACAAACTTAGAACTTCAAAAGACAGCTAATGAAGTTCGTAAAGGTATCATTAAAGGTGTTCATGCAGCTAAGGCTGGACATCCGGGTGGATCTTTATCCGCTGCAGATATCTTTACCTACCTTTACTTTGAAGAGATGAACATTGATCCAAAGGATCCAAAGAAGGCAGACAGAGACCGTTTTGTATTATCCAAGGGACATACAGCACCAGGTCTGTATGCAGCACTTGCTCATCGCGGATATTTCCCAGTTGAGGATCTTACAACATTAAGAAAGCTTGGTTCTTACTTACAGGGACATCCTTGTATGCAGCATGTACCGGGTGTAGATATGTCATCAGGTTCCTTGGGACAGGGTATTTCAGTAGCGTGTGGTATGGCGCTTAGTGCAAAAATGAGTGGAGATTCTTTCCGTGTATATACACTTCTTGGTGATGGCGAGATTCAGGAAGGACAGGTTTGGGAAGCAGCTATGTTTGCAGGACATAGAAACCTTGATAACCTTTGTGTAATCGTTGATAATAACGGTTTACAGATTGATGGTAATATTGCAGACGTATGTTCTCCATATCCTATCGACAAGAAATTTGAAGCATTCAATTTCCATGTAATTAATATTGATGCTCATGACTTTGATCAGATTCGTGCAGCTTTTAAGGAAGCTCGTGAGACAAAGGGACAGCCAACAGCAATTATTGCTCACTCTGTAAAGGGTAAGGACGTTTCCTTCATGGAAAATAATGCAGGATGGCATGGCAAGGCTCCTAATGATGAAGAATTCGCAATTGCAATGGCAGATTTAGAGAAAGTAGGTGAAGCGTTATGTCAGAAGTAAAAAAAATAGCTACTAGAGAGGGCTATGGTAACGCTCTTGTTGAAATCGGTAAAGAAAATCCTAATTTAGTTGTTTTAGATGCAGACCTCGCAGAAGCAACAAAGACAGGTATGTTCAAGAAAGCATTCCCAGATAGATTTATTGACTGTGGTATTGCTGAGTGTAACATGGCAGGTGTAGCAGCAGGTCTTTCCTTAACAGGTAAGATTCCATTCATGAGCTCCTTTGCAATGTTTGCAGCAGGACGAGCTTTTGAACAGGTTCGTAACTCTATCGGTTACCCACATCTTAATGTTAAAATTGGTGCAACACATGCCGGAATTACCGTAGGTGAGGACGGAGCTTCCCACCAGTGTAATGAAGATATCGCTCTTATGAGAACGATTCCTGGTATGGTTGTTATGTGTCCTGCTGATGATGTAGAAGCAAGAGCAGCAGTTCGCGCAGCAATTGAACATGAAGGACCTGTATATATTCGTTTTGGACGTGCAGCAGTTCCTGTAATCAATGATAAGCCTGATTACAAGTTTGAAATTGGTAAGGGTACTATCGTTAAGGAAGGTACTGATGTAACAATCGTTGCAACAGGTATCTGTGTAGACTCTGCACTTGGCGCAGCTGCTAAGTTAGAAGAAGAAGGTATCAGCGCAGAAGTAATTAACATCTGTACAATCAAGCCTTTGGATGAAGAAATCATCATCAAGAGTGCTCAGAAGACAGGTAAGGTTGTTACTGCAGAAGAACATTCTGTTATTGGTGGTCTTGGAAGTGCTGTTTGTGATGCGCTTAGCAAGTCTTGTCCAACTCCTGTATATAAGATTGGTATGCAGGATATCTTTGGTGAGTCTGGTTCCGCAGCTGATTTAGTAAAGAAGTATAAGTTAGATGCACAAGGCGTATACGAACAGGTTAAAGAATTTTTAAATAAATAAGCTTTTATAGTTTAAATAAAAATGCTGTCACTTATGTGACAGCATTTTTGCGTTGTAAGAATGTTAAATTCAGGTTTAGTGGAGTGTGGGGAGTCAGAGTGTTGCTCTCAATTCTGGGACACAAAGCCTAAGGGTTACTAAATGTCCTCTTCTGACAGCTTTTATTAGCACTCTCTTGCGCAAACTCGCCCTGCTACGCAGTGCTCAGACAAGACTTCAGAGAGTGCTTGCAGTCATCAGAGAACATTAAGAAACTCTAAGACTTTGCTTTACAGAATGGAGAGCAACACTCGGACTCCCCTTCTGCACTTCGCTGAAATAAGCGGTTCTTGTATTTATAACATGTTTTTACTGTTAATCCGACTTATATAGTGAGAATTGCATTTTAGTTGGGGTAAAGAATGCTAAAATCCCGACTGATACTTAAAAACCTGCATTCCAGTAGGGGGAAATGCTATTAATAATCCCGACTGATATTCAAAACCTGTATTCCAGTAGGGGTAAATGCTACTAATAATCCCGACTGATATTCAAAAACTTGTATTCCAGTAGGGGTAAATGCTACTAATAATCCCGACTGATATTCAAAAACTTGTATTCCAGTAGGGGTAAATGCTACTAATAAT
>JAFSCH010000076.1 GCA_017436865.1 Lachnospiraceae bacterium | reverse complement strand
TTTATTTGATGATGAAGCTGGTGTAGAAGGCTTCTACATCTTCTAATTTCACATCGTTTACTTGTTGTGCCCTCTTTTCAGCGGGCTATTTTCATATCAAGAATTCTCCGAAGGAGAACTTTCCTATAAAGTAAAAAAGTGCAAGCTCGGCAGCTTGCACTCAAAGAATTTACTTCGTAAATTCTTTATTAACTACCACTACGTTACAGCAATTTCCTAACGAATAAAAAAACTCCCTATGTACGATAGTTTACTCTATCATACATAGGGAGTCAATTACTGCCATTGGCAGAACCCTTTTAATAATCACTTGCTCGTTTAAAGAACTAACAAGCAATTGCTAATCTATTTACACAATTTTCAAAATCATGATTATAACCTGCATATTTTACAGTCAAAGTTGAATTAAAATCTAATCCCATAACACCTAAAATAGACTTAGCATCGATGGTGTAGTGATTGTAAAAAATATCAATGTCAAAATCACATTTAGAAGCCTCATACACAAAATCCTTAACCTCTTCTGGTCTCATCTTAATCTTACGCTCTTTCATCTTTTTCTACCTTTCTTCGTCATAGTGACGAACACTTTTCTTTCTTACCAAGAAAAGCCATGTTGCTGTTTCTAACATCTTTAAGTTATTATACTCAATTACCAAATAAAGTAAACAGCTTTTCCATATATTTGGAAACTTTCGTCACTTTTACCGTTCCTCTGCATTTCTTTGTGTGTAAAACACATTTGAATATATTAATATTTACTAATTAATGAAGTTAAATTTGTATATTATAGACATTTGTCATTTACATAATATTGCTTTGAAAACCAAATCTTTTCATATTGTACATCGACATGCAAAAAAATAACCACACTTTTATCTCTTATGTAATCCTTCCTATTAATGAAACTCTACCATGTATGGTCGATATCGCAAAGCACACATCTGTCTTTGTAGCTTTAAATTAATCCGCTCCTCGATTGCAATGGTATTACAAAACTCTCTAAATAACTCTCTATAAACATCTTCTTCCTCTGAATATACCAACTGCCTTTCATCAAATTCATGATTTGTTACTAGATACCACTGTTTGTATTTTGGATGAAGAGCAAATTCACCTCTTACCTCATCATAAATCACAAAATTATCCGATGGAAGTCTATCTGCAAAATGTGGCACCAATAATGGTAACACATGATTCTTTGATCCAATTTTGGCATATAAAATACCGCTCTGTAATTCCTCAAAACGCAGAAATTCCTTACAAAAGTGCAGTTCATTCGCCGCATTTCTCCTACATGCAAACGCTTTATGCACAGCCTGATCATGAAGTCTTGCAAATACATTTTTATCATG
Source organism: Lachnospiraceae bacterium (assembly GCA_017436865.1). Taxonomy (GTDB): domain Bacteria; phylum Bacillota; class Clostridia; order Lachnospirales; family Lachnospiraceae; genus COE1. The sequence continues at coordinate 16,178 of JAFSCH010000076.1, read as the reverse complement.
ATGTTTCAATCCCATTACAATCGTATGATAAACAGCATCCGCTTTCTCTTCATCCGCACAAACAGCTGCCAGACACAAATCATAATAAGTATGCTCTCCTAATTCCCTTTTAATCGTTCGAATTACCTTCTCTGCTTTTTCTTCATCTGTTTCCAACTTAATATACTGGGTAAACAATCTTTGCATATCAGGTTCCTTTACAGCAAGATGAAGTACCTCATGGCTTTCTATTTTCTTTTGCTTCTTGAATTCATACACCTCATAAACTCCTGAAAAGATGCCTTCTAAACTATCCTCACAAATAAATACATATTCTTCCATATTCATTCCCTCACTACGTCATATTTCATCACTATTCAGTCCTTCATAATTATATATTAATACATCTTAAATCTGCTTGGCATTTTATCACACTGATAGATTCTGTATATTTATTTTTGCTCCCCTCACATGCTCAAAGAGTCTGATATTCTCCTGCCCATCGTCAAAAAGCGAAAGCTGTTTGTAAGTTACTCCATCTCTGTCAAAAGGAAGTCTTTCATGGACTGATAACAGATTTCTTGTAATATAATCTTCCTCTATTTTCGTGTTATACATCATTTTCCCACTGCAGGTAATAAAATATAACGCCCTTTTTAAAACTACTCCAATTTTCTTTAAATCTTCAAACGAAAGCCTTGCTGTTCTCCTCGCACCACAGATACGCTGTGCACTCTTTACTCCAATTCCTGGAACACGTAACAGTGTCTGATAATCCGCCCTATTTATCTCAACCGGAAACTGTTCTAAATGCTGTAATGCCCAATCACATTTTGGATCCAGTAAAACATTAAAATTAGGTCTCTTCTCACTTAATAGCTCCTCTGCCCTAAAATGATAAAAACGCAAAAGCCAGTCTGCCTGATATAAACGATGTTCCCTTAATAAGGGGGTTGCGTTTGCCAAAGCTGGTAAATCTTTATCCTCATTGATTCCTACATAGGCAGAATAATAAACTCTCTTTAAGGAAAAGTTTTCATACAAACTCTGCGTTACCATCATAAGCTGATAATCGTTCTCTGGGGTTGCCCCAATAATCATCTGCGTCGATTGTCCGCCTGGAACAAATTCCGGCGCATTTTTATATAGAACAATTTCATTTTTTGACTGCTGTATTCCTTGCTGAATCTGCCGCATGGGAGCTAAGATATTCTTTCTATGTTTATTAGGTGCAAGCTTTCTTAATCCATCTGCTGTCGGAAGTTCCAGATTAATGCTCATTCTATCCACAAGGAAACCTATCTTTTGTATCAGCAACGGATCTGCTCCTGGAATCCCCTTCACATGAATATAACCACGAAAACGGTATACGTTACGCAACTTATATATGGCCTGATAGATAAGCTCCATGGTGTAATTCGGATTTCCTACAATACCTGAACTTAAAAACAATCCTTCTATATAATTTCTTCTATAGAAATTCATGGTAAGCTCACATACCTCATCCGGGGTAAACGTAGCTCTTTGCACATCATTGCTTCTACGATTAATACAGTACTTACAATCATAAGCGCATTCATTTGAAAAAAGAATCTTTAATAAGGAAATACAACGTCCATCCGCAGAAAAACTGTGGCAAATCCCTGCCGCTGAACAGTTGCCCATGTCTCTCCCGTTCCCCTTACGTTCGACACCGGAAGAACTGCAGGATACATCATATTTTGCAGCATCTGTAAGAATCTTAAGCTTATCCATGATTGTCTGTTGACGTTTTACAAAAGACTCTATGTTGTTTCTATTACTAACTATTTCTGTATTGATATTGGAAACTTCACTTATCATAATCTACCGTTTCATCCCTTCACAATCCTGTTACTGTTCACTTCGTTCCAGTAACATGCAAAAATACATCCTAAATTTGCTCCACAAATGGATTTTTGCTTAACCAAACTACATTTTCTTACGCACTTAGCAGTCAATGCTAAGTGCTGTGTGAACAATAACACAATCCTTGCTATTTTACACTCCGTTTGTTATTGACTTTAGAACATTTGTTTGTTATTATACTAGCACACATATGTTCGATTTTCAAGTGACTTTTTTTTCAATCCTTTTTGTTTTTTTGTAGTCAGTTGTATATAAACTTTTCTAATCATAAAAGATAGAATTACACAATAATTGCATCTAAACATACTACTTTTCATCTTCCTTATCGTTTTCTATTTGTCTATAATAAGTATAAAATGCTTCAGAATAGTTTTTTTATCTACAATTAATTAATGGGGGGTTTTATTATGACTGCATTTTCATGGTTCTATTCCTTCCTCAAGAAGCACAATGCAAAGATGGCTTTTGGCCTAATGCTTGTTACCTTCATTTCGGTACTTGCCATCGTTAAGCCAATTGTATCCGGTTCCATTGTTGATGATGTTATCACTGCCGGACAATATGACTTACTTCCAAAACTCATCGCGCTTCTTGTGGTTATCACTATCATCCGAGGCCTTTGCCGTTTCTGGTCACAGATTATTTTTGAAGCTTGTTCGCAGGATGTCCTCTTTTCTATGCGAGATACCGTATACCGTAAGCTACTTCAAGAAGACTTCAACTTCTATAATAAGAAAAGAACTGGTGATTTGCTGAGTCGTCAGACGGGTGACATGGATGCAATAAGACATTTTATTGCCTTTGTTATTTATCAGGTATATGAAAACGTATTTCTATTCTTTTTTGCACTGGCAATGATTTTTACAGCAAGCTGGCAATTAGCCCTTTGTATGCTCATCATTCTTCCGTTTGCTGCTGCCGTAACCATTAGTCAGACCAAAAACGGAAGACCTCTCTTTCAAAGAATTAGAGAACAATTCTCCTCTTTGAATACTTTTGTACAGGAAAATGTCAGCGGAAACCGCGTTGTTAAAGCTTTTTCTAAAGAAGATTATGAAATCGAAAAATTTAATAAAGAAAATGACGGCTACCGTGATGCGGAACTTGCTGCTGCCGAGATATGGACAAAATATGTTCCACAGTTTGAATTTCTCTCCAATATGCTTACGGTTATTCTTATGCTGATTGGAAGTATTATGGTTATTAAAGGCAATATGACACTTGGCGATTACGTAACTGTTAATGGCTATCTATGGATGTTAATGAATCCACTTCGTCAGATTGGCTGGCGAATCAATGACATCCAGCGTTTTACTACCTCTGTCGAGAAGATTTATGCTACCTACAGTGAAGAACCAAATGTAAAACGTCCAAAGAGTGGAATTAAACGCAAAAAATTGAATGGAGATGTTACCTTTAAAAACGTTTCCTACAGCGCAGATGATGAAGCGATTATACATAATGTAAGCTTTGAGGTGAAAAGCGGTCAAACCGTTGGTATCCTTGGTTCTACCGGCTCCGGTAAGTCAACCATTATGAATCTTCTCTGTCGTTTCTATGATGTTACAGATGGTGAAGTTCTTGTTGATGGTATCAATGTGAAAGAGCTAGACCTCTACAACCTTCGCCAGAATATTGGTATGGCGATGCAGGATGTCTTCTTGTTCTCTGATACCGTAGAAGGCAATATTGCTTACAGCCGCCCTGACTGTTCCTTTGAAGAAGTGAAAAAAGCTGCTATTATGGCAGATGCTAACCATTTTATACAAGCTATGCCAGATGGCTATGATACCATTGTTGGCGAACGTGGTGTTGGTTTATCCGGTGGCCAAAAGCAGCGAATCTCCTTGGCAAGAGCCTTGTTAAAAGAGCCTTCCATTCTGATTCTGGATGATACTACCTCTGCCGTTGACATGGAAACCGAAAGTTATATTCAGAAGCAGTTAAAACAACTGAATGCACTTGACCATAACTGTACCATTTTCGTTGTTGCTTACAGAATCTCTTCCATTAAAGATGCTGACTTAATTCTTGTTTTGAATGAGGGACGTATTGTAGAACAGGGAACCCATGACGAGCTGTTAACAAACAACGGCTATTATGCTACGGTCTTCCGTCATCAATACGGTGAGTACGAACAATATATGAAGGGAGGCGAGGAACATGGCAAGAAATAAATATGACGTAGATGAAGTATTGGAAGATAAATTTGACCTGAATCAGTTGAAACGCCTTTTCCATTATGTAAAGCCTTATGCCGGACAGATGGCACTAGCATTATTCCTGATGCTGTCCTCCTCCGCTTTAACCATGCTCTTTCCTACCTTCATTATGAAGATTATGGACGAGTATATTCCTGCTAAAAATATCAAAGCAGTCATTGGAATTACTATTGTTGCTGTTATTATCATTCTGTATTCCTGTGTGTGTATCCGTTGGAAAATCAAAATTACAAGCCGTATCGGTCAGAATATCGTTCATCAGCTCAGAAGTGATCTCTTCTGCCATTTGCAGGAGCTTCCATTCTCTTACTATGACGAAAGGCCTCATGGCAAGATACAGGTACGTGTTGTCAACTATGTAAATAGCCTTAGTGACCTGCTTTCCAATGGTATTATCAATACCATTACTGACTTATGCAACTTAATCTTTATTTTAATATTTATGTTTTCCATTCATACCAGACTTACTTTAATCTGTCTGTGCGGTCTTCCTGTTCTAGCCGTTGTCGTAGTTGCAGTAAAGAAAAGACAACGTAAAGCATGGCAGATTCAGAGTAACAAGCAGTCCAATCTGACTGCCTACATTGCCGAGAGTATTAATGGAATTCGCGTTACTCAGTCCTTTGTTCGTGAAAAGGAAAATACATCTATCTTCAACCGACTGAGTGGCAGCTACCGTGATGCATGGATGGTCGCAGTAAAGTACAATTTCCTGATGTGGCCTTGTATTGACTCTATTTCAACAGTCACTACTGCTATTATCTATGTGGTTGGTATCGGCTGGATATCGGATAGTCTCTATGGCGTAACCATTGGTATCCTGATTGCCTTTACCTCTTATATTTCAAGATTCTGGGAGCCGATTAATACACTGGCAGCATTCTACAATTCGCTGCTTACAGCAATTGCTTACTTAGAAAGAATCTTTGAAACCATTGACGAGCCTGTTCTTGTAAAAGATACACCAGATGCTACCGAACTTCCTGCTATTCGTGGTGAAGTTGCTTTCCATAATGTATGCTTTAGCTATGAAGATGGTATTCAGATACTAAACAAAGTAAACTTTACAGTAAAACCTGGTGAAACCTACGCTATCGTAGGACCAACAGGAGCTGGAAAATCAACTATCGTTAATCTTATCAGCCGTTTCTATAATGTAGACTCCGGCGAAATCTTAATTGATGGCCATGATATTTCCAAGGCAACCCTAAAATCTCTTCGTAAACAAATGGGAATCATGATGCAGGACAGCTTTATCTTCTCAGGAACCATTATGGACAATATCCGTTATGGTAATACTACTGCTACAGACGAAGACGTTATCCGTGCAGCAAAGACCGTATGTGCTCATGACTTCATCATGAACCTCGAAAACGGCTATCAGACACAAGTAAATGAACGAGGAAGCCGCCTCTCCGCAGGACAACGACAGCTTATCAGCTTTGCCAGAGCCTTACTTGAAAATCCGGCTATTCTAATACTTGATGAGGCAACTTCAAGTATCGACACTGAAACAGAAATCTTGCTACAGCAGGGCTTAAATAAACTCTTGGAAGGCCGTACCTCTTTTATTATCGCACACAGACTTTCTACCATTAAGAATGCAGATTGTATTATGTATGTCGATAAAGGAACCATCCTCGAAAAAGGAAACCATGACGAGCTCATCGCGCAAGAAGGTGAATACTACAGACTATTTATGTCACAATATGACTTCTTAAAATAGAACTGCAAAAAATAAGAGAAAAACTTCGAGCAAGTTTACTTGCAGAGAAGTTTTTCTCTTATTTTTTATAGGGCTATGCCCGGCAGCGTGATAAGGCGTAGCTTTATCGCGCTGATGCAGGTCTATTTTTGTTTATCATTTCACAGCGCTATGCCCGGCAGCGTGATAAGGCGTAGCTTTATCGCGCTGATGCAGGTCTATTTTCTCCTAGGAACATTTAAGCGAATCGATAACCAAAGCAATTTTTTGAGCCATTGGATAAATGGTAACAAGAACTCCATTTTTATCCTATCTTTTTGTCACCAAAACACGCTTCTCACATCTATTTAAGACCTTTCATAGGATAAAAATAACTAAACTTTGTTAGTTTATCCTAGATTTTCAATAAATATTTGTTCTCTATGAATTTTTTTCTAGCAAAATGTCGGATAAATTATTAAACATTTCAAATCTTATCCTACCTTGTTCTTACTTTACATTCATTTTCATTTAAAAACGTCTTCTTCAGGATGAAACGAAAAAATATAAGTAAGCATTCCTCTTAATTCCATACTTTTTTGATTCAGATTCCATTAAATCCATCTCCATAGAAATCTAAGATATAACCGGACATAAGTCTTTCCAACACTAAAATCATTACTTCCTTTCAATCAGTTTCTTCATCACATCTTCATCAACGGTCATGGCAATCATTCGATCTCTCTCCTCATAGTTTTGGTCATGATCACAGTGGAAGAAAATAAAATCCTCCGTAATATGTACTCCCAACTCCTCCATCTCAGTTTTTAGCCTGTTAATGGTGTCTATAATTACTTCCCAAAAGATTTCCTTATAGTTATCCTTTATCTCTTCTATCGGTTCTCCCTCTCCATAATAATTGCCAATTTTGTGATAGTAGTAGGAATCAAAAAAATGCTCTACTAACGCAGATTTTTCATACTCGATAAATGCAAACTCTCCCGGGTCATACTCACTACCATGAAGTCCATACACCTTCCAACCATGCTTTTCTTCATAAACTTTGTATCTTTCCAACTCGCTTTCAAACATACACCTATTATGATATCGTAGACTTGCCATTCCCACATCGGAGTCACAGTCTAATACCATTACATAAACATCCTTATTTTTCTCACTATTACTAAAATCTATTAATGCCTTCGCTATCCCATCATAAAATTCATCTTTTAAAGCTTTAATATCCATTTTTTTCTCCACTTTCTATTTTCTCATTCTTCTCTATTCTTCCGATATAAATAAATCACCATCGCTGCTGCTATCACTGCAAAAACACCGCCCGTAGCCCAGCTTTCAATTTCTATTTCTACAAATGACAACACAAATACAAACATATTGGCAACCATATGTAACAGTAATGGTGCTGCAAAAATTTCCGTCCATTCATAAACAAGAGTCATTAACACTCCCATACATGTTCCATATAAGAACTGTGGCAGGTTTGCATGAAATCCGCCAAAGAGTAATGACGTGACTAACACACACGGAAGCACTTTAAAGAATCTTTTCATTCTATTATACGTAATGCCTCGGAATATTATCTCCTCTGCTATCGGTGACACCAAACCATACAAGATCAAGCCTAGCCATAATGGTACGGAATATTGTATTGCTTCTACGTTTTCATATTTTTCAGTGGATATTGATAACAATTCAATAAAAATATTCAATGCAAGTGCGGCACTAATTCCTAATGACGCAACCGCTGCCAAAGAGAATGCTTTATTCTTACAATTATTCACACCATTTTGGATACAGTTAAATAGTTGTTTCATAACACTACTATCAATATCTATTTCGCCTACCGTTGACATTTCCTTTATAAACTCTCTTAATACAACCGTTACGCCTATCAAGGCCGCTACTCCATTAACAGTCGTACTTAATAACTGACTATGATTTTCCACCCATATATCCAATCCAGCAATCGGAATAGTGGGAAGTAGCAATGCCAGACCCAAAATAGCTACTGTCTTTACCACAGTATATACTAAAAATGGCTTTACGATATACCACGCCTTTTCTAATGCATTCTCCCTTTTATGCTGTATTTTAGCCATCTTAAACAACCTTTCCTATATCATATTCGCTCACGAAGATACCTTCTTCTTTCATTATTAAACATTGTCATTTAATAATAACTCTTTTAGTTCTTCCACAGTATCTACAATATAATCTGCACCTGCTTCTTCCAATTCATGCTCTGCCGCATAACCAAAGGACACACCAATGCCTGTTAATCCAAATGCCCTAGCACCCTCAATGTCAAACTTTCTGTCTCCTACCATGGCGGTCTTTTCCTTCACACATTGTAACTGTCGAAGCGCCTCTTCCACAACTTCTTCCTTTTTCACTCGAGTTCCATCCATGTTGCTGCCAACGATTGCATCGAAGTATTTGTATATATCAAAATACTCTAAAATCCCTTCTACGAGCTCTGTCGGCTTACTAGAAGCTATTGAAATCTTACACCCTGCTTCTTTTAACTCGTTTAACAACTCTGGAATACCCGGATATACTGCATTTTCATACATTCCCTTAACGGTGAAACGTTCACGGTATTTGTCCACAAGCTTCATAGCCTTTTCTCTATCAAATCCATAGAATTCCATAAAGCTGTCTGCTAGTGGTGGACCGATAAATGGCTCGAGTTTATCCAAATCCTGTTCCTCAATGCCAACACTCGCCAGTGCATATTGCACACATTTGGTAATACCTTCTTTTGGATCTGTTAACGTCCCATCTAAATCAAATAAAATATACTCAAACATGCCTACTCTCTCCCTGCAACTTATTAATATGTTCTTCTATAACCATCAAAAATCCATTCTGCAATATCCTTTACAAATGGATTTTTGATTCATTATATCACATTTTTTATACACACTTCCTTACACTTCTATCTCTTCATTCAATCTAAACGAATAAATATAGCGCTTCATTACCTTTTTCCCTGTTATCTGCTCCAAAGCCTCCTGATAATAATCAAGCTGTGCCTTATAACGTTCCACCAGTTCCTCTACCTTTTTTACTTTGTCTGTCTTGTAATCCAATAATACAATATCACCATTTTCATCATAATAAAAGGCATCAATTACACCTTGTATCAGAACCGTTTCGGTTGACGGAAACTTAGAATCAAGCTTATCTGCCGAAATGCCAAGAACAAAAGGCTGTTCTTTAAAGAGTTCATTACGTTTCTTAGCCTGAATCATGTCCTGTGCTAGACTCGATTTTAGAAAAATAGCAATTTTCTTTGGACTCACACAATCTATCTCCTGTTTCAACACACGTCCCTGTGCAATCCAACTGTCCTTCTCTGCTTGAATCTGCTCTATATGATTACCTTCTGTTGCATATTCCTCCGCAAAAGAAAACAGCTCCATTGCCTTATGCACAGCCGTACCGTATTGTGTTCCAAGTATTGTTTCCTCTTCTCGCATAAATGCAGGAATATAAGGTTCTCGCTCTATGGTAAACAGCTCTGCTACTGGTTCTGATGCTTCCTCATAAGCCTCTTTTTTCAGTTCTGACACAGTTGTTTTTACCATTAATCCCTCTAAATAAGTATGTGGATACGCAAAAGACAATCTTTGCTGTAGCTTTTCCGCTAACTCCTTATCTGCCATCTGTAATGCCTGCTCTAATTCTTGCTCTAATATTGAAGCTCTTCCAAGCTCCTTCACCTCACTGACACTGATGTCATTTGCATTCTTCAATACAATGTGAATCGGTATCTCATGATATGGAAGATTATGATGCTCATATTCCAATCCGTACTCTTCCAAAATAGCTTTCATACTTTGGTGACGCATAAGTGTAGCAAGAATAAGGTCAAAATAGGAATTCGCTGACATCATCACAGAATAAGGCAATTTCTCCTGTTCCTCAAAGGTCAGATACATATTGTTTTTAAGCTTCTTCTCCATATCCTCTTCATAGGCCGTGAGAATGAGCTTCTCTTTGGCTCTGGTAAGGGCAACATACAATACTCGCAAATCCTCGCCTCTGGTATCCTCTTTCATACGCTGTGCAACGATATTTTTTCGCAAGGTCTTACGCTTCGTACGGATATCCGGGTCGATACAGTCTACACCGATTCCAAGCTCCACGTCCATGAGAATTGCCTGTCTGGTATCCATGAGATTAAACTGCTTGGCAAGTCCGCACACAAAACAAATCGGAAACTCCAAACCTTTACTTTTGTGAATGGTCATCACTCGCACGACATCTGCATTTTCATCTAATATATTAGCTTCTCCAAAGTCAACCTCTTTTTCCTGCATGGTTTCTAGATAGCGAATGAAATGGAACAATCCGTAAAAGCTTGTCTTTTCAAAAGCACCTGCCCGTTCTAACAACAATTCCATATTCGCATGACGCTGCTCTCCCCCAGGCATAGCTCCGATATAAGCGGAATAACCGGTTTCCCGAATCAACTGCTGAATCAGCTCTTTGATTGGGGTATAGGTTACTCGAGCACGATATTTCTTAATTTCTTCCAGTAAAAACTTCGCTTTTTCCACTAGCTTGTGGTCTATGTTCCACTGCGCTTCATTGCATACACCTTCTGCTTCGTTTTCTTCCATTTTCACATTTTCAGTTACCATATTTTCTAAAGTTAATTGCACATACTCTGTACTCTTTGTCTGTTCAGACTTCTGTAACTCACCTTCATATTCCGCGTACAACTTCACCTGCTCATACAAGAACAAATTCTGTTTTCCATCATGCTCATGTCGTTTCCTAAAATCAAGAGCAAAACAACGAATTTTCACTATCTCTTCTTCTGAAAAATCAAAAAACGGTAGCTTCATCACGCCAAAAAACGGAATATCCTGCAACGGATTGTTTAATACCTTTAAGAAATTCACGATTCCCTGAATCTCTAAGGTCTGAAAATATCCGGTCTTACTAGTAATGTGCACAGGAATTCCACGCTCTGCCAACACTCTTCTAAAGTCCTCATCCCAGCCTGCCGTTGCACGAAACAGAATAACAATATCGGAATACTTTGCCGGTCTTAACTCACCTGTCTGTGCATCCGTTACCGGAAAATGTCCTACCAACTCACGAATTCGGTCAGCTACGATATAAGCTTCCTTTTCTTTCTCGGAAATCGCATTCGAGTTTTCTCCCTCCGGATTTTCTGTGGCAATCAACAGCTCTGTCTGGTACAGATTTTCCTCTTGTGGCTCTGTATAAGAAGCTCCCACATAAAGAGCCGCTTTTTCATCGTATTCCACATTACCGACCTGTTTTTTCATGATTTGTCCACAAATAAAGTTGGTCGCATCCGTAACTTCTCTACGACTTCTAAAGTTCATACTAAGGTCAATGCGCACTTTATCCTCTGCATTTTCCGAATTCTCGTAGGTATCGTATTTTTCCATAAAGATTTCCGGCCTTGCAAGTCGGAATTTATAAATACTCTGCTTGACATCACCTACCATAAAGCGATTAAATCTGCCCTTATCCTCGCCCGAAATACTCTTTAACAACAGCTCCTGTACTTCATTAGAATCCTGATACTCATCAATCATGATTTCCTCAAAATAGTCCTGAAAAGCAAGTGCTGTTTCTCTCTGAATCAAATTACCCTCTTCGTCCTTTTCCAGCAATATCTGTAAGGCAAAATGCTCCATATCGGAAAAATCTACGATATTTTTATCCCGCTTTGCCGCATCCAAACGTTCCTTATATGCGAGTGTCAGAGAAACCAGCTCTTTTACAACGCCCTCACACTGCTTCATATCCTCAAACGTATCTTCCGGCGAAATTAAAAACAGGAACTTCTTCAAATCTGCTATATTTTTCTTCACCTCATCACGAATTGCCTTTACTACCTCTTTTAACGCAGGGTCACAATCCGACTTTTTCGCTGACAATCTGGAAAAAGAAGAATAGGTAAATAAATCATACAGCTTTTGATAATCATTTGTACTTCTTAGCTGTTCGATAAGCTCCAAGTCCGCAATCAGATTTTCCCGATACTGCTCCGGTCCACCAATACCAGAAGCAATTTCTAAGCCTCTTTGTAATCTTTCCTCACACTCACACAGCACCGTATTCATGTAGCGTAAAGCTCCCTGAAACCATACTTTCTGCGGTAATTCCTCAATTGAAGTAAGTGTATAATCATCTCGTCTTGCTCCAAGCCATTCCTCCGGAAATGGATAACTGATAGAAAAATGATACAATCTTAAAACCGCCTCTTCGATTCGTTTCTCATTTCCGCCAGTGCTATAACTCTCTACAAAACGTAGAAACTCCTCTCGCCCCTCAGAATGACACTCTTCTAACAAATCGTCTAAAACATCACCTTCTAACAGCTTGATTTCTCCCTCATCTGCCACACGAAATCCAGGGTCAAGACCAATCTCATTAAAGTTATTACGAATAACAAAAAGACAAAACGAGTCAATTGTCGTAATTTGTGCATTATGAATAAGAGCCGACTGCTTCTGTAAATGTTCATTTTCCGGCTGTTCTTCTAACTTTTTAGATACCGCTTTACTAATACGCTCACGCATCTGCGCTGCAGCTGCAGAGGTAAAGGTCACAATAAGTAATCGATCAATATCTACCGGATTTGTCTCATCACAGATTTTTTGAATAATTCGTTCTACTAAAACAGCAGTCTTACCAGAACCTGCCGCAGCAGATACTAATATATTGCGATTTCTTGTATCTATGACTCTTTGTTGATCCGGTGTAAACGATACTCCCATGTCCTACACCTCCCCTTTCATTCGTTCTAATGCAATATCTTGATCAAGCTCTTCCAGCTCTCGAATTAGTCCTGAACCAAGCTTGCGGTCAAAGCCGCAAATTCCACGATAACTACAATAGGTACATGCATTTTGCTTGCTCTGCTCATAAGGATTTAACGCTATCTCTCCATCTAAAATAGACGTTCCAAGCTCTTTTATTTTTTGGTTTACATAATCCGAAACCACCTTGAAATCCTCCTTTGACAGGGTACTGGAGGTCTTAGTAAAGCTTCCGTCCTTTTTCTTTGCTATCGGAAGAATCTGAGATTTATCCGTGAATCCGGCATCCATTAGCCTTATAACTTCTTCCTCATCACTCACCATTCCCGTCATTTTCAACTCGTCTAAAATTGCCTTTTCTATCTCTTGTGGATCTGGCTTTCCTTTTTCCGTTTCTGTCATTGGGTCGCTCACATGGTAATAAAGCATTGCCGCAGGAATGACATTCATGTCAGGATTTTTCTTTTTCTCGTTTTCCACCGCCGCATTCATATAAACCACAAGCTGTAGCTGTAATCCATAATATAATGCCGCAAGATCGAACTTTCGAGTGCCAGACTTATAATCAATAACCTTTACATACAGCTTATCGCCCTGTTTGCAGGTATCAATACGGTCAATTCGTCCTATCAAATGCATCTTTTCTTCCTCAGAAAGAGCAATATTCACCGATTCCAAATCTGATGTCATTTGGAATGAAAGCTCAAAATTCTCTGGTTCGAATACACCTTGCTTTAACTGATATTGTAAGGTCTGCACCGTTCGGTTCAAAATCCTGTGCATTCTTGTAATCATGTATTCATTGCGCTTACTGCTATAAAGCACCGTTTCTCCATAGGAAGCCGCATAGCTCTCTAAGCACTCGCCTATCAGCCTGTCGGCTGTGTCTTTTGAAAAATCAAACCATGTATAACCTTCCTGTGTCAGCTTCTCGGAAAATTCCTCTAACACCGCATGGAATACATTTCCCATATCCACACTTTCAAAGCTGTAACGGTCACGTTCTTCTAAACATAAACCATATTGTAGGAAGTGAGCATACGCACACGCCGCAAATTTTTCCAAGCGGCTTACACTGTTTTTCAATACCTGTCCATATAATGCTGTTGCAAGCTCCTTTGGCAAGCGTCTATTCTGATAATGAAAAAAGGCTGCCTTTTTTATCTGCTCTGTAATCAGAGCATAGCTCTCATTTTTGACATACGTATCATATAATGTAAAGAATAATGTCTTTTCCTCTTTTAACTCATCTGCTGCATAGCTTCGAAGAAGCTTCACCAGATATTCCATGCTGTCTGTCGGAGATTCCATCTGTTCTGTAATCTCCAAAAGCTCCGGTTGCTCTATCGTAAGACTTGGAAATAGCTTAGAAACTGTGCTGACAAGATATGCCGGACGAATACTTTTTCCCTCACTGTCTACCTTTGCATATGACAGATATAAATGCTCAGTCGGCTTTGTCATCATCAAATACAGATACAAACGTTGAATGTACATCTGCTGTCTTGGGGTTGGTGCAAGCTCAAACTCTGATTCCTGCAAAAACTCTCTGTCGATATCCGAGATAATACCGCCATTTCCACCACTCTTTGGAATGACACCATCATTTACACCTACGAAAAATAGCGCCTTAATCTCACAAAGACGTGTTCTTTCAATATCACCAATGACTACTTTATCAACATTCTGCGGAATGGTTCCGACCTTAATCTCCGCAAAGCCTGCATCCAGAATATCCGCAAATTCCTTAATTTGCATCGTTTCTTGTCCTAAAAGACCAATCACCTGCTCTAGCAGCTCTATCACCAGACGATAAATCTGCGCATATTCCTTTGCCTTAACCAAGTCTCCCTCTGCCTCAAACTGCTTTTCATAATCATAAAGCTTCTCTTCTATCTCAGCACGTACAATAAAATCATACAATGCCTTTACAAAAACCTCACCGGTTGCTTCTTTTATCATCAATGGCTCGAGCATGGTTACGATACGCTCACGCAGGGCATTCAGCTCTTCTAAATCCTTTGCTTCCTCTTCTTCCCGCTGTAAACGTCTGCTGAAAATGCTGCTCCATCTCTTTTTCCCACGGATTCCCATGGTCAGAATATAATTTTCCAGCCTATCCGTTTCCTCCGGTGTAATCCCTGACAGGCCACACCTTAGAAAGTGAAATACAGACTCATAGGAATAGTCCTGAATAACCACCAACAAAGCACTTCGGATAAATTCTACAAATGGATTCAGGACCAGTTTATTGGTTTGGTCGATGAAATACGGAATCTGAAACTTTTCAAATTCCTCCTGTGCCAAAAATCCATAGCGTTCCATATCCCCTGTTACCACCGCAATATCACGATAACAGTAGTCCTTCGTACGAATGAGCTTCTTGATGGCAAGACAGACCTGTCTTAACTCTTCCTTTGGATTGGTCGCTTCAAACATACGAATGGCATTCTGTTCTTCCTCGTATACCTTATACGGATAACGAAACAGCTCTTTTTCGAGGTGTGCCATACCCGGATTGTTACGGTATCGATAAACAATCGGTTCTTTGATGAACACATCCTCTTCTCTTTTTACTCCGGTCTCCTTAGCAAGCTTTGTGATATCATGGATTGTCTTTTTACTTAAATGAAAAAGCTTCTGCTCTCCATCTAATAAATATGCATCCTCTCTGGTATCCATGGTTATTGTCATAATGACTTCGTTTGCTAACGTCATAAGCTGCTGGATTACCTTATTCTGCACCGGTGTAAAACCTGTAAAACCATCAAAAACAATCACACTGTCTCTGACAATCTCTGACTTTGGTAATGCCCCTCGAAGCAGGTCAAGGGTTTCTTCTGTGGTAATATATTTGTCTTTGATATAGGTTAAAAATCCATCGTATAAGGTTTTTAAATCCTGTAATTTGTAAAAAAGCGCACCTCTTTTGGAAGCATACTGTGTGAGCTGCTCCACTTCATTGAGTCCTAATCCATACTGCATGAATTCCGAAAGCGCTGACTTTACTTCATGTATGTAGCCTATTTTTTTAATGTTACGCTTCATAACACTAAGCTCATCTTCTAAACCTGCCGCTACACTTCGAAGCACAAGGCTCTTTCCCGTATCATCCAGTACCGGCTTATCGTTTCCACCTACCTCCGCGAAGATACGATGGGAAAGTCTGCCAAAGCTTAACACATCAATATTCATAATGCCTTTATTTGGACTCTTTCGCACCATATCAAGCTGTGTCTGCATGGTAAACTGATCCGGCACAACAATCAGATAATTGCGGTGTGGATTTTTCTGTGCTTCCTCTATGATATATTCGTATAGCCTGTGGCTTTTCCCTGAGCCAGAGGCACCAATATAAAAACGTAATCCCATAATTACACCTTTCTACATTAAATTCAGGTTTAGTGGAGTAGTATGTGCCGCACCAGCCGGCTACCATGCTACTCATATCGGGACGCTTATTTGGTATTTTCTAAATGGAGCGTTCGGCATCTTTGATTAGTCTTGTCCTGCGCAAACTCGCCCTGCTAGCGCAGTGCTCAGACAAGTCTCCGGACAAGACTTGATGCCTCC
>JAFSCH010000122.1 GCA_017436865.1 Lachnospiraceae bacterium | reverse complement strand
TTATGGCTTTATTTGTGGAGCACATTTCCAACTTATCGGCAGATATCACATCTGTAATCAAATGTAAAGTAAGTGAATGGATTGGCTCTCAAGCCTCATTTATTCAGGCTTTATTTGGAAATATATGCTGGGAAAGTTGAGCAAATAACTTAAAGAAAATAATGTTCAATTATATTTTTAATTAGTTCTATGCTTAAAGGGTGTTCCTTCGTTTCGTATGTAGTAATTAATTGAACGGAAGGAATAATGCCATGCGCAATATAAAGCTGAAGCTTGGAGGCCATATTTTGGCAGTAAAGTGTATTATCTACCATACCGAAGTGTTCCCAGTAAAATAGGTCACCTGTTTTAGGGTGGCGAATTGTAAAATCAGGAAAGAAAGAGGTGCTGCCTAGCTGAAGCATACATTCATAACGAAAAGGTATTTTATTAGTGTACAAATACATATCAATAATTGCTTCTGATTTTGAACGAACAAGGTTTCCGGAAGCTGTTTTGTGTATGAGTTGTTCGGGATAGGCGTTGTTTTTAGTATATGGGGTTGTCGACCAAGTTGCTAATTCTTGAGTGACAGGGGTGAAGCAAGAGGCTATGAATTCTCGGTATTCAGGTTTTTGAATAAGTAAATGCTGTGCTTTACCGATGGCTTTGTTATGTTTCTTTAAATAGGCATCAATTGCTTTCTTTTCTTGAGATAAATCTTCTAATAAAAGAGAAAAATATCTTTTTGAAGCTAATTCAGCAATAAGCCGCTGTTCCTTTTTGGGGATATATTGCATGGTATGTCCATCGCTTTGAAACCATTTAAGATATTTATTATTGTGAACACAGATTAACTTTCCCTCTGGCAATTGTGTAATTTGTTCTTGTAAAGAATTGATTTGGTGTTGTAACCGATTGTATTCGGCAAGCATTTGTTCGTACATGAATAAGAATACCTCCTTAATAAAAAATATAGAAAATGCGGATATGTAGTGAACCTATTTGTGTAGCAATGTAGCAGAAGTAACTATAGAAGGGAATATTACATGGCATCTTCGGTGTAAGTGATTAATTATTACTCGGTAGCTTCATACTAGTGTAATTGAGAAATAAGAATAGAAAGCATAGAAATCATGAATGGTGATTTATAAAAGAGAAGAGGAAAATGGTAAAAAGAATATTGAAACAGATGGAAGAAACTAGTTAAAGAAGCTGGTAAGAGAAAAAACGAAGAACAAAAATACAACATGTTGCAATTTAATCATAAACCACAAAAGAAGTAAATATCATTTAAGAATTGTTTAAAGTTATTGTGGAAATGCACAAAAAATAATGATGAAATACAAGATTTTTTACAAAAATGTAATTAAGGGGTTGCTTTTTAGTGTACATAATGCTATGATGACTGTGTCAATCGGAAACGTTACCGACAACGTTGCCGAGGGCAGGGGTTTTTACAATTTTTTAAGAAAAGAGGTATTCTAATTATGAAAAAGAAATTATTAAGTGCAGTACTTAGTGCAACGATGGTAGCATCTATGTTAGCAGGATGCGGAAGTAGTGAACCAACTCAGACAACAACGGACGACAAGGCAGCTACAACAGAAGTTAAGGAAGAAGTGAAGACAGATGCTCCAGCAGCGGATACAAGCGCTGATACAGCAGATACAGCTGCAACTGGTAAAGTATATTATTTAAACTTCAAGCCGGAACAGGCTCAGGCATGGGAAGCATTAGCAGCAAAGTATACAGAAGAGACAGGCGTTGAAGTATCTGTTCAGACAGCAGCTTCAGGTACCTATGAATCTACATTGAAGTCAGAAATCGCTAAGACAGATGCTCCTACTATGTTCCAGGTAAATGGACCTGTAGGACTTGCAACATGGAGTGATTACTGCTATGACTTAGCAGGCACAGATGTTTATGCTGAATTAAAGAGCGATGACTTTGCATTAAAAGAAGGCGATGCAGTTAAGGGTCTTGCATACGTTGTTGAAACATATGGTATTATTTATAACGCTGATATTTTAAATACATATTTTGGAAAAGATTACGCAGTAGTTAAGAGCGTTGAAGAAATCAACTCTTTTGAACAGTTAAAGGCAGTTGCAGACAGCATTCAGGAAAATGCAGATGACCTTGGTGTTAAGGGTGCATTCACATCCGCAGGTATGGACTCAAGTTCTGACTGGAGATTCAAGACACATCTTGCAAATCTTCCAATCTACTACGAATACCAGGCAGATGGAATCGGTGCAACTGATGCAATCAAGGGTACTTATATTGATAACTATAAAGCAATTTGGGATCTCTATATTACAGATTCAACATGTGCACCAACCGTATTATCAAGCAAGACTGGTGAAGATGCTACAGCAGAGTTCGCTCTTGGAGAAGCAGTATTTTATCAGAATGGTACATGGGCATACGGCGATTTAAGTGCAAATGGCATGGCTGATGAGTCTCTTGGAATGCTTCCTATCTACATTGGTGCAGAAGGTGAAGAGAATCAGGGACTTTGTACAGGTAGTGAGAACTACTGGTGTGTAAATAAGAATGCTCCTGAAGAGGATATTCAGGCAACTCTTGACTTTATGAAGTGGGTAGTTACATCGGATGCTGGATGTACAGCACTTTCAGGAGAAATGGGATTTGTTTGTCCATTCAAGGCATTTGATAACTATCCTGCAACAAACCCATTAATTAATATTGCTAATGATTATGTTTCTAGCGGTAAGAAGGCTGTAGCTTGGACATTTACAACAATGCCATCTGAAGAGTGGAAGAACGGCGTTGGTAGTGCACTCTTAGAGTATGCTCAGGGAACAGGTGACTGGGATAAGGTGAAGGAAGCATTCGTTGAAGGATGGGCTACAGAATACTCAGCAGTAAATAACTAATCAATTATTTTACAGCAGGGGAATTAGCGGAAGAGAAGGTAATATTTTAAGGGTGGGCAGTAAGACTATCTGTCCACCCATTTTAAAAGAGGAGAGTTGAAATGGAAAAAGCGATTAAAAGATATTTCCCGATATTTGCATTGCCTACATTTGCGGCGTTTACGATAGGGTTTATTTTACCATTTATTCTAGGTGTATATTTATCATTTTGTGAATTTACAACAGTAACCGATGCAACATTTGTTGGTTTAAAAAATTATATCAGAATTTGGGGCGATGAAACATTCATTCATGCGCTTTGGTATACGTCCCTTTTTACGGTAGTATCTGTATTAACTATTAATATTCTTGCTTTTGCGGTAGCAATGCTTCTGACAAAAGGAATCAAGGGAACCAATGTTTTTAGAACAGTATTTTTTATGCCTAACTTAATCGGCGGTATTATCCTCGGTTATATATGGCAGTTGATTTTGAATGGTATTTTACTTAATTTTGATAGAACACTTACATATAATTCTGCGTATGGATTCTGGGGACTCATTGTATTGATGAACTGGCAGCAGGTTGGATATATGATGATTATCTACATTGCGGGTATTCAGAATATTCCTGGGGAATTGATTGAAGCAGCTAAAATTGATGGTGCGAATAACAGACAATTATTAAGACATGTAACACTTCCGATGGTTATGCCGTCTATTACAATATGTTCCTTCCTGACACTGACCAATTCATTCAAATTGTTTGACCAGAACTTGGCATTGACAGCAGGAGAACCATCTAATAAATCAGAAATGCTTGCGTTAAATATTTACAATACCTTCTATGGAAGAACAGGATGGGAAGGTGTTGGTCAGGCAAAAGCAGTTATTTTCTTCCTGGCAGTAGCAGTAATTGCTATTGTACAGCTTAGACTTACCAGAAGTAAGGAGGTGCAGGCATAATGACAAATGTAAGAAAAGCAAAACATGGCTGGGCATTAACATTATTCTTTTCTTTGTTATCTGTAGTTTATGTCATGCCAATTATTATTGTTATTTTTAATTCCTTTAAGAGAAAAATATTTATCAGTAACAGACCATTCCAACTTCCGGATGCTAAATCATTTGTTGGATGGGAAAATTATATTAACGGTATTGAGAAAATTCAGCTTCCAAAAGCGTTTGGATATTCTTTGTTTATAACAGTAGGTTCTGTTTTTGTGATTATTCTGTGTACTTCCATGTGTGCATGGTATATTACAAGAGTAAAAGGTGCAGTAACAACAGGTATGTATTATTTGTTTGCGTTTTCTATGATTGTACCTTTTCAGATGGTAATGTTTACTTTATCTAAAATCGCTGATATACTAAAGCTTGGCAATCCGCTTGGTATTATCATTGTATACCTTGGTTTTGGAGCAGGGCTCGCAGTATTTATGTTCTGCGGTTTTGTGAAATCGATTCCGCTAGAGATTGAAGAATCAGCTATGATTGATGGATGTACTCCGATTCAGACCTATTTTAAGATTGTATTTCCGGTTATGAAACCGACTGCAATTTCAGTAGCCATTTTAGAGGCTATGTGGGTATGGAATGATTATCTGTTACCATATTTGGTATTAGATATCAAAAAATATAAAACAATCCCAATCGCTATTCAGTATCTTAAGGGTGGATACGGTGCAATTGATATGGGTGCAATGATGGCTATGATTGTACTTGCGATTATTCCAATCGTAATCTTCTATATTGCATGTCAGAAACACATCATTGAAGGTGTTGTTGCTGGTGCGGTAAAGGGATAAAACATATGTAAGGAGAGAAAAAATTATGAGAAAATGTGGTGTTTTGATGCCAATATCAAGTTTGCCGTCTAGATTTGGAATCGGTGGCTTTTCAAAGGAGGCATATGACTTTGTTGATTTCCTGGCAGCAGGTGGTCAGTCTTTATGGCAAATTCTTCCGCTCGGACCAACAGGATATGGAGATTCACCATATCAGGCGTTTTCAGCATTTGCGGGTAATCCATACTTTATTAGTTTGGATAAGCTGATTGAGGAAGGCGTATTGACAGAACAGGAATGTGAAGATTGTGATTATGGTGATAATCCGGAATATATAAATTATGAAAAGATTTATAATACAAGATTCGAGTTACTCAGAATGGCTTTTGACAGATCTGATATTATTAACAATGAAGAATATCAGCGTTTTGTTGAAGAGAATAAAGAGTGGCTTAAGGATTATGCAATGTATATGGCAATCAAGGATTCCATGGATGGAATTGCATGGATTGAGTGGGATGAGGACATCAGACTCCGCAAACCGGAAGCAATGGAACGTTATGCGAGAGAATTAGAAAATGACATTAACTTCTATTGCTACCAGCAGTATCTGTTTGCGACACACTGGATGGAACTGAAGGCTTATGCAAATAAGAAGGGTGTTGAGATTGTAGGTGATATTCCAATCTACGTGGCTTTTGATAGTGCTGATACATGGGCAAATCCAGAGTTGTTCCAGTTAGATGAGGACAATATTCCTACAGGTGTGGCAGGTTGTCCTCCTGATGCTTTCTCAGCAACAGGTCAGCTATGGGGTAATCCATTGTATAGATGGGATTATCATGCTGAAACAGGATTTGCATGGTGGATCCGCAGATTAGCATATTGCTTCAAAATATATGATGTGGTAAGAATTGACCATTTCAGAGGATTTGACGAATATTGGGCAATTCCTTATGGAGATGAAACAGCAGAGTTTGGACGCTGGGAAAAAGGACCGGGCTATGCATTGTTTGATGCAGTAAAGAAGGCTCTTGGAAATCGTCCAATTATTGCCGAAGACTTAGGATTCCTTACACCTAGTGTATTGAAGCTGGTTAAGAAGACAGGTTATCCTGGCATGAAGATTTTACAGTTCGCTTTTGATCCAAGAGAAGAGAGTGATTACCTTCCACATAATTATACCAACAATAGTGTAGTATATACCGGAACGCATGATAACGATACGGTAAATGGTTGGATTTCTGCATTGAGTAGAAAAGATTTGGCATTTGCAAAGAAGTATATCGGTATTAAGAGAACAAGCGATATCTGTAGCAATTTGGTGCGTATGGCACTTGCAAGTGTTTCTGACACAGCAATTATTCCATTACAGGATTATCTTGAACTTGGAAGTGAAGCAAGAATTAATACGCCATCCACACTTGGTGGAAACTGGGAGTGGAGAGTAAAAGCAGATGCTTGTACACCAGAGTTGTCAGCAAGAATGCTTGATTTGGCACAGATTTTCGGTAGAATTGTTCGAACCAAGAAAAAGAAAAAATAAGGTAACTATTCAGTAGGAATACGCATTTACTGCGGATTCCGTGAGAAAATGTAGAATGATTAAGCAAAAATCCATTTGTGAAGCAAATTTAGGATGGATTTTTGCCTGTAATTATGAAGGTACTGAATAATTACAAAATAAGTTATATTGACTAAGAATTAAGACAGAGGTGAACCAGGTGTTTGAGCCAACGATAAAGGACATAGCAAAAATCTGTGGAGTCGGAGTTAGTACTGTTTCCAGAGCAATTAATAATCATCCGGATATCAATCCAGAGACAAAAGAAAAAATAATGAATACCATCAAAGAATATGGCTATGTACCCAATAACAGTGCACGTAACCTCAAGAGAGTAGATTCAAAAGCGATTGCAGTGTTGGCAAAGGGTATTTCGAATCCGTTCTTTGCGAATATGATCAAGGTCATTGAGAAGGAATGCAAGAAAAAGCACTATTACATGGAATTGTCTCATATTGAGTCGGATGAGGATGAAGTGGATGCTGCATTAAAGGTAGTAAAAGAGAAGAGACTAAGAGGTATTATCTTCCTAGGAGGTCTATTCTCGCATTCCGATGAAAAGCTTCGTAAATTAACCGTTCCTTTTGTGTTCAGTACCGCTGGTTCTATTCCGGAAAATATTAGTAAGAAGCTGTATTCCAATATCTGTGTCGATGACCGTAAGGAGAGTGCTAGAATTGTAGACTATCTGATCGGTCTGGGACACGAAAAGATTGCAATGGTTGTTGCAGAGCCAAATGAGCAAAGTATCGGTAAATTGCGTTTGGATGGTTATTATGAAGCGTTACAGGCGCATGATATTGCGATAAATCCGAACTTAGTATATCAAACAACTAATGAGGTTGGTCATTTCTCTATGGAGAATGGCTATCGCACAACCAAGAGACTCATAGAATCCGGAGAAGAGTTTACAGCAGTATATGCAATGGCAGATGTGCTTGCAATCGGTGCCATTCGTGCACTGTTAGAATCTGGATTGCGTGTACCTGAGGATGTATCTGTTGCAGGATATGATGGTATTGATGTATCTGGTTATATCTCACCGAGTCTTACAACAATCCGTCAGCCGGTAGAAGAGATGGCAAAGGATACGGTGAAGTTGTTGTTTGACATTATCGCAGGGAAAAAGGATCATCAACATATTACATATGACGGTGAACTGTTGGTGAGAGAGTCGACAAAAGAGATTTCATAAGTATAATAAAAATGGATGTGGTTTTTGTTCCACATCCATTTTTCGTATTTACTCGTTTCGATTATGAACTAATTTATATACTTCAGTGATAATATCTGAAAAACGATTGGCATGTAACTCATCATTTAAAACATATTTATAATAGATTTTAATCGGATTATTCAGTTCGAGAGCATTGTAACGTTTTAAGCGAGTATGTACTTCATTAAAGAAATTTTCCATAGATTGTTTGTTGCCATTTTCGACAACGAGCAGAAATTCGTTACCACCATTTCTACCTACAAAGCCATAATCACTTCCGATTTCTTCAAGAATATTACTGAAGTCAATCAGAATTTGATTACCAGCTTCACGACCTAATTGTTCATTAGTGGTAATTAAATTGTCGATTTCAATTAATGCACAACCAACATGCTGGATTTTTTCCGGTTCTGCGTACATTTGAAAGACGAGGTCGCAACTGAAACGGTTTGGCATACCGGTTAAATCATCAAGATAGGCTGCATGCTGTATTTCGTCGCTTACCTGTAAGGTCTTATAGAAAACGCGAAAGTCTAAAATGATAAATATAACATTTGCCAAAAAGAAGCTCCATAATAACATGGTAGAAAGAATTGCAAGTGGACTTTGGAACAATGACATACGAAAATCAGAATTCAGTAAAAGTAAAAAAATGAATATTACAAGTGTAGCAATAATAATTCCTGCCTGCACGATTTTAGTTATTTTAAAATGGTGACTTTGGATTAAATGGTTTTTCATAGTAAATCCTCACTTTATAATGTGTTTCTTAATTAATTATATAAGAAACGAAGAAAAAAATAAATATGTTGTGAGAAGAAAATAAGCTTAATTGGTTAAAATACAGAAATTGTTTATACAGAAACTAGTGAAAAATACCAAAATAATACGAAAAAACAAAAAAATATTTAATTGTACGTTAGTACTATTTGTGGTAAACTGAAAAAAGCGTAATATTGAAGAGTGAAATAATTCATGAGGTGGAGAGATGATACAAAAAATTTGTTTTGCAGCGTCATCAGGAGGGCATCTAGAGGAAATATCTCGTTTGAAAGAAATCAGAGATGCTTATGATTGTTTTCTGTTTACAGAAAGAGGTAGTTTTAGTGAGCTTGATTTCTGTGATAAGGTATATTATGTAAGGCAGATTAACCGCAAAGAAAAGAAGTTTTTAACGCATTTTATAAGATTATTTATTGAGTCGGCGAAAATTCTAAAGGAAGAGCAACCCGACTGTATTATTTCTACAGGAGCGCTAGCAACGTTTCCTATTTGTGTGATAGGAAAAGCGATGAAGAAAAAGGTTATATTTATAGAATCTTTTG
>JAFSCH010000075.1 GCA_017436865.1 Lachnospiraceae bacterium | reverse complement strand
ATCTGTCTGCCAGATAGAAGAAAGACAAGTTGTCTCTGTTGTCATTACGTCGATACCGATACGGAAATCAGCAGAAAGGTTAGCAACACCCGGTCCTACGAATTCCATTACTTTATTCTTAACATAGCCGTTCTTAAATACAGCACCAATAATAGCAAGTGCAACGTCCTGAGGACCAACACCCTTAACAGGTTCTCCCTCTAAATAAACAGCTACAACACCCGGCATATTGATATCATATGTCTGATTTAATAACTGCTTTACAAGCTCCGGTCCACCTTCACCCATAGCCATAGTACCAAGTGCACCATAACGTGTATGAGAGTCAGAACCAAGAATCATCTTTCCACCACCAGCAAGCATTTCTCTTGCAAACTGATGAATAACTGCCTGATGAGGTGGTACATATACTCCACCGTATTTCTTAGCGCAGGTAAGACCATACATATGGTCATCCTCATTAATGGTTCCACCAACTGCACAAAGAGAGTTATGACAGTTTGTTAAAACATAAGGAACCGGGAACTTTGTCAGTCCTGACGCACGAGCAGTCTGGATAATACCAACGAAAGTAATATCATGAGAAGTCAGCTTATCGAACTTAATCTTAAGCTTCTCCATATTTCCGGAAGTATTGTGGTCTGCAAGAATACCATACGCGATGGTCTCCTTTGCTGCCTCTTCTTTAACAACATCTTTGCCTGTTTTTGACTTAATAGCTGCTACTGCTTCGCTATTGTCTGCAACAAGCTCTGTTCCATTCAGCAGATATGCTCCGCCTTCAAGTAACTGAATCATATTACACCTGTCCTTTCTTTCTATATACATACCTTTATCTCGTATCATTTTGAAGTATCGTAAAGTAGTCTTTTGTAACTATGTAAATATAAAATAGCTACTATCGCCTTTATAATACGGATATCTGATTGTACAGAATCATACTTTTGTAAAAACTGACTCTGTACTACTCTGATAACATGTATTTGCATAAATATACATTTCATAATTACAATGTACGCAAACATGAAATCTAATATACTATACTATAATCCCGCCCATTTATGCAATGGAAAAAGAAGAAAAACTTACGTTACTATTCAATTTTCTAATACCCATAGCTCTGTATAATTTCCAAATAAGAACTGTTTTGAATATCATAAGGTGTTACAAGCAATCCCCCATCACTGTCAAGGTCAATTCCTATCTGCTGATAAGCATACCAGATAACATGCGCACAATGTGTTCCTGACAGTGCAGCTTCTGCAATTTGTGTCAGCTCACCATCCTGTGTGTTTCTACTCTGACTTTTCTGCTCCTTTTCTTCACCAAAATATTCTTTTTCAAATAATCCGGTTATTCTTCCCCATATTCCTGCATGAAGCTGATAAGGAATATTCAAGAGATTCTGCTCTGCAAAAGATACCACCTTTTCTATCTCATAAGTATTTTGAAATTCTTCTTTTAACCGCAATACCAAAAAAGAAGGATATTTCTCCCATCCTCTTATAGAGCATAGCTTGGTATTGGTTCCAAGCATTACAGCCTCTAATACCAATCCTTTCTCTGCATCTACCACCAGTCCTGCATGCCCGTTACGCCATCCTAAAAAGCGAGAATTCTTAGTTATTACAATATCTCCGTCCTGAAGGTTTACTATCGAAGTTCCCTTTGTATATTCACCATTTTCATCTATCACATACTCGCAAATAGTCAATGGAGTAGTTCTGACACTTGTTATAGAAATTGGTTCATAATAAGCCTTCTGAAGCTCTAAAATCTGCTGTCCTTGATCCTGTCTCAACAACCTTTTTATAATCGTTGTATTGATTCCTGTTTGTTCTGATACTATTTTTAATTCTTGGAGACTCAACTCGTTCTTTCCTGTTAGGTTTTCTATGTTTATCCTAGGCGCGGAAGGTATGATATGCGCTGTTTTTACTGCCTCATTTGTCCAATTGTAAAGAGTAAAAAAACTTGTCATTGCTAATACTGCAAGTACACTCGCGATTCGTTTTCCACAAACCTGCCGTTTTTTCTCTTTTTTATGCATTCTCTTCACCTGCCAATAATAAGAACTCATACTTTAACACATAAACTATTATCTGGCAGATTTTTCCCACCAAATAACAAACGAACGCCCAGCAAGTAGCTATGCCACCCACCGGACGTTATTCTTATTATTTGAACATTTTTGAATTTTATACACTTATAAGTAATTAAGAATTACTAATTAACTCTTTCGCTGTCCAATATTCTTCAACCGTAATGTCATTTCCTTTACAAGCTGTTTCAAGGTCTATTTTAAAATTGCACATATTTGCTTCTATACTTTTTACCAAACGCTGCGCACTTCCTCGTTCAATTCCTTTTTCAATTCCTTTTTCAATTCCTCGCTCTTCAATTACTTCACTTAAATTACACATTATATTCACCCGCCTCTCAATATTCTGTGTCATAGGAATCCCATATTCTGATTCTATTATATCCTTCTTTTCCTGTCTTGTCATCTCCGAAGAAAGTAGCGTTCCTAACAATCTGTGAAGCTTTGTTGCTTTCTTTTCTTGTGCAAGTTCCTTGGACAAGCAGACAGCAATGACACTCATTAAATCATATCTCCCTTTACCTTCCGGGAAATCACCAACCATATTATGTTTTTGGATTGAATATTCTGTTATTGTATTTTCTGCATATTTAGGGGCATTCATACAAATCCATATGGAATACACCTTCTTAATCTTATCATAATCATCCCCGGTAAATTCAGACTCTTTCTGCGCGGATAACAACCTCGCACCATAATAGATTCCTCTTGTAATAATATCATATCCCGGATAATAATCCTTCTGTGCCTCGATATCAATAATTAACTGTATCTTCTGTGATTTATCCGGTGTCAAAGCATGAAAACGAATATCATAGGTAATCTTTCCTTCATTCGGCACTGTATCTTCTACATTATCACCTATTATTCCCGTAATATTACTCTCCCCAGGATTAACAGCAATCTCTGATTCCTGTTTGTTTCTGTCAATTTATCTTATAGCTCCTTTGACTCATACTTCAAAGCTTTGTGATATGACTAATATAACGCATGAACATATGTTTGTCAATTATTTATTGTATATTTTCTATACATAATAAGACCAAGAAAAACAATAAATTTGCTTTCCTTGGTCTTTTTTATCTTTACACGACTTTACTTACTCAATCTCTACATGATCCAAATGCCAAATTTCATCAACATATTCCTTAATGGTTCTGTCTGATGAGAACTTACCAACATTTGCTACGTTAAGAATAGCGCTCTTAGCCCATCCGCTTGTATTCTTGTATGCTTCCTCTACTCTCTTATGAGCTTCTGCATAAGCGCGGAAGTCCTTCAATATAAAGTAACGGTCAGCTTTATCGGTACTCTGTGTATTTAAGAGCGAATTATACAGTGAGCGGAATAATTCTCTATCCTGTCCCTTTGTATAAGTACCGTCTACTAACTGATCTACTACTCTCTTAATATCTCTATCACTGTTATAGATATCCATTGGGTTATATCCGCCATAGTTCTCAAAGCGAATAACCTCATCAGAGCTTAAACCGAAGATAAATGCGTGATCCATACCTACTTCTTCTACGATTTCTACGTTCGCACCGTCCATCGTACCAAGAGTAAGCGCACCATTTAACATGAACTTCATGTTACCGGTTCCACTTGCTTCCTTACTTGCAGTAGAAATCTGCTCGGAAACATCTGCTGCCGCAAAGATAAGTTCTGCGTTGGATACACGATAATTCTCAATAAATACCACCTTGATTCTGCCCTTTACATCAGGATCATTGTTTACAACATCCGCAACCGAATTAATCAGCTTAATCGTAAGCTTTGCATTCTTGTAGCCTGCTGCTGCCTTTGCACCAAAGATAAAGGTTCTTGGATAAAATTCCATGGATGGATTTTCCTTAATTTTGTTATACAAATACATAACATGCAGAATATTTAAGAGCTGTCTCTTATACTCATGCAGACGCTTTACCTGTACATCAAAGATAGAATCCGGATTTACTTCAATTCCATTATGCTCTTTGATGTAAGCCGCAAGTCTTTCTTTATTCTTACGCTTAATTGCCATAAACTCCTTCTGTGCTTTAGGGTCATCAGCAAGTTTTTCGATTCCCTTAATAACAGGAAGGTCAACAATCCAATCCTCTCCTACTTCCTTGGTTACCCAATCTGCAAGCAATGGATTACCATGCAGTAAGAATCTTCTCTGTGTAATACCGTTCGTTTTATTATTAAACTTCTCTGGGAACATCTCATAGAAGTCTCTTAATTCCTGATTCTTTAAAATCTCCGTATGCAGTCTTGCTACACCATTGACAGAATATCCTGCAACAATAGCAAGATGTGCCATCTTAACCTGACCATCCGCAATAATTGCCATCTTACTAATCTTATTGGCTGGATCTGGATATCTATTTACAATATCCATTAAAAATCTACGATTGATTTCCTCAACAATCTGATAAATACGAGGAAGTAATCTAGCAAACAAGTCTACCGGCCACTTTTCCAGTGCTTCTGACATAATGGTATGGTTGGTATATGCACAGGTCTTTGTCGTAATTTCCCATGCCTCATCCCATTCTAAACAGTAGTCATCCAATAATATTCTCATTAACTCTGCAACCGCAACTGTAGGATGTGTATCATTAAGCTGGAATGTTGCTTTTTCATGTAATCTGTGAATATCATCATGCTTAGACATATACTTCTCTACCGCTGTCTGTACAGAAGCCGAAATAAAGAAATACTGCTGCTTTAAACGAAGCTCTTTTCCTGCCATATGATTATCATTTGGATAAAGAACCTCTACAATATTCTTTGCAAGGTTATTCTGTTCAACTGCCTTCTGATAATCACCCTTATCAAAAGAATCAAGGCTAAAGCAATCCATTGGCTGCGCATCCCAAATACGAAGTGTATTTACAATATTATTACCATAACCTACGATCGGTAAATCATAAGGAATCGCCTTTACTGACTGATAATCTACATGGTCAAAATAAAGTTTCCCATATTCTTCTCTGGTTACTACTCTACCACCAAATTTGATAATTTTAGTATATTCCGGTCTTCTAAGCTCAAAAGGATTACCCTCTCGTAACCAATCATCCGGCTCCTCAATCTGGAAACCATCACGAATTGCCTGCTTAAACATACCATAACGATAACGAATACCACAACCATACGCTGCATGTCCTAAAGTTGCAAGTGAATCAAGGAAACATGCTGCAAGTCTTCCAAGACCACCATTTCCAAGCGCTGCATCCGGTTCCTGATCCTCAATCACATTAAGATCAAGACCAAGCTCCTTTAAAGCCTCAGCAAATTCCTTATATGCCATTAGGTTAATCATATTGTTACCAAGCGCACGTCCCATAAGGAACTCCATAGACATATAATAAACAATCTTTGGATCCTTAGCCTCATAATTCTCTTGTGTTTTTAACCAGTTATCAACAATGGCATCCTTAACTGCATAGGATACTGCCTGAAAAATCTGTTGCTGCGTAGCTTCCTCTAAGTTTTTTCTGTATAATGTCTTAACATTATACAAGACACTACGTTTGAACATCTCTTTATCTATTTCTGGTTTCTTCGGCATAAATATACCTCCCCTTTTACAATGTATTCGCTTTTTCAGTAACAATAAAACAATTATCTTTTTTTCATATATTTTATATTATATTCTATTATTATACACTACAGCACTAAGTTTTTAAACAATTTATTGTTACAAAATAAATTTTTTCCCTCTATATGCAATTAGTCATATCTACCAAAAAAGTTTAGCCATTTTATGCTGAACTTTTTCAAATTTCGTTAAATTATTAGAATTACCTTCCCTTCTTTTGTATAATTTTCTAACTCATACCATACATTTATGAATTTTTGTAATTATTCAGCACCTTCATAATTACGAGACATTTTTAATGTCTTACAATAATCCATTTAAAATCGCTTTCAGCAATGGGATTTTTGCTTACCGTATCATTTTCTTACGGTCTCCGCAGTAAATGCTTCGACCTACCTGAATAGTTACATATTTTTTACATTAACCTCTCCTGCAAGGACTTTCTTATAATCCGTTTTTAAATTGCGAAGAGATATCTCTAATTGTTCCCAAAAATCCTCTGTATTGGTTGCTGCTGTCTTGGTTGCAATGTATACCTTTTCACGCATGCCTTCAAAAGCTTCACCAAGCTTCTCTTCACTGTCGGTATAGAATCTTGCTGTATCAAAAAATGTAATTCCCGCCTCATATGCCTTTCTTGCAAGCTTTACCGCATCCTCTGTACTAATTCGCTGAATCGGCAAAGCACCAAAACCATTTTTATTTACCGTAATTCCTGTGGAACCTAATGTTACCATTTCCATATTTTATTCATTCCTTTCCATGCTTATTTTATCAATCGATAATAACTACTTGGTTTTCTCGAAAAATCCACACTCTTTTCCTCAAGCTTTTCTACGCGCCCTATATCAATAAATTTCTTCTTAAAGGAACGCCTGAAATTCGCCACATCAAAGTCTTCTCCTGTCAATGCTTCATAAATGGTCTGAAGCTCGTAAATGGTAAATTTTTCTTTGTCACGCAGTAACTCTAAGGCAATATCCGAATAGGTCACTTTTCCATTTAATCGCTCTAAGCCCTTAAAAATCATATCCTTATGATCAAACGCCAAATCGTCCTCTGTCAGCACCAAATTCCTATCTTTTGCACATAATGTAAAACTGCCTTTTTCCTGTCTTACCACAAAGCTACATGCATCTACCGCATCATCGCCTGCTGAAAAATCGAGATTTCCCGCAGGAACCAAAGCAAGATAAGCTACCGAAATCACTCTTGCACGTTTATCTCTATCTACATCACCAAAAGTATAAAGCTGTTCCAAATAAATGCCTTCTAAATTTGTTTCTTCCTTTAACTCTCTTGCAGCAGCCTCCTCAAGAGACTCATCTATTTCCACAAAACCACCTGGAATTGCCCACTTTCCTTTAAACGGATGACCTCCACGCTTTATCAAAAGAAGCTCCAGCTGTTGCTCCTTATTCATGGAAAAGATTAGCATATCTACTGTTACACAAGGACGTGCAAATGCAATCGCCTTACAATGCTCCAGATATTCTTCCTCTGTCATTTCCTCATAATTCATCATTCTTTCCTCATCTCCGTGCATACAAATGTCTTTCTTTAAGAGCGCATACCATGCAACAATCCCATCTTTAATTCGTAATAATCAGGTGTCATATCCATATAGTGTCTGTGGGGATTTACGAAACGTTGCTCTTCATCCCAGATTTCTTCTTCAAGCTGTTTGCTTACATAATCTCGGATTTCCTGCAAAGCAGGAAGTTTATACACAAGCTTTCCATTCTCAAAAATTTTCACTTGTAAAGCTTTTGCCGTACAACCAGTGAATTTCAGATTTCTCCAAGGCATCTCCGGATCTACAAAACGATACTCCTGTGATAAATCCACTACTTCATCCGCCTTCGCAATCAAATCAGCCTTTGCTTTTCCATTCTGATCATAGATACGGTATACCTTTTTCAGTCCTGGATTGGTAATCTTCTCCACGGTACCAGAAATCTTGATTCTAGGTACAAATTGTCCCTTCTCCTCCACTGCCGCAATCTTATAAACAGCACCAAGCAAAGAGATACTTTCCTCTGAATAGTCACTGGAAGCCCCTGTAATCAAACGCTCACCAACACCATAGCCATCAATTTTAGCATGTTGTGTATTCAAAGATGCTATCGTATGCTCATCAAGACTATTTGATACAATAATCTTACAATCATCCAATCCTGCATCATCCAGCATCTTACGCACCTTTCTGGACTGATACGCTAAGTCACCACTATCAATTCGAATTCCTTTTAAGCGTTTTCCCATTGGTTCTAAAACTTCTTTTGCTACACGAATTGCATTTGGTACACCTGACTGAATCGTGTCATAGGTATCGACCAGCAGAGTTGTACTGTCTGGATAATTCTGGGCATACTTTTTAAATGCCTCATACTCATCCTTATAATACATCACCCAACTATGTGCCATCGTTCCACTTACCGGAATATCAAACATCTGCCCTGCAAGTACCGTAGCTGTTCCAGCGGCACCGCCAATATAAGCAGCCCTTGCTCCATATACTGCCGCATCCATATTGTGGGCACGTCTTGCGCCAAAGTCCGAAACCATTTTACCTGCCGCCGCATTTACAATCCTTCTTGTCTTTGTTGCTACTAATGACTGGTGATTTACTTGTGCAAGAATCGCCGTCTCTATTAACTGTGCATCAATTAAAGGCGCCACAATCGTAATCACCGGCTCATTTGGATACATAATTGTCCCCTCTGGAAACGCATACAAATCACCGGAAAAACGGAAGGTTTTCAGATATGCCAAAAATTCTTCCGTAAAAATTTGCAAAGAACGAAAATATGCAATGTCTTCCTCTGAAAAATGCAAATCTTCTATATATTCTACAATCTGCTCCAAGCCCGCAAAAATGGCAAATCCTCCTCTGTCAGGATTCTTTCTGTAAAAAACATCAAAAGCAACTCTTGTCTCTCGATCTCCATCATTAAAATAACCATTTGCCATCGTAAGCTCGTACAAATCCATTACCATAGATAAATTTCTCTTACTTGACTGTTTCATATCATTACCATGCCTTTCTCTTAACCTGCAACTTTTCTTGCAAATTGTGAACAACATTTACTCGTTACATGTATAATAGTCTTTTTGACTATTTACGTCAATGCCTTTTGATATATTATTCTCAAAAATTTTATATTTTTCTGACTTTTACAGAAAAAAGGGGCTGTGAAAAAAGCACTCAGCGCAAAAGCAGTGGCTTCGGGCATGGCGTGCTAATAATCGAGATAGATATCTAAAACCGTTCAAGATACCTCCACATATAAGATAAAGGTGCCTCAAAAAAGAAGAAATAAGATACTGAAACATAAAAAGGCACCTTTTTCAAAAAAGAGATAGGTATCTTGAACGTCCAAGATATCTATCTCGATTATTAGCTAGGGACTGCTTTTGCGCAATCCTTTTTTATTCTTATAATACTTTCGTCAGGTAACTAGAATATGCATAAAGAACTTGTCCATTTAATACCACTCTTGACCAACCATTGTTGCCAATTCCGGTTCTGAAAATCATATCTCCCGGATTAATTTTTACAACAATCGTGTTTACATCTGTTGTACTTGGTACGGTTCTCAAATTCAACTCTGTCGTTGTTGGTGTTACAACCTGATTGACATCTGTAAATTGTACATTCCCTACTGCACTTGCCGGAATAACCGGTGCCCCTGTCAAATCTTTCGCATCTGCAATTCCTGCATAGTCAAAGTAAGCCACATTCATATCCACACCACCATTGATTCCAGCAACAATAGCCTTATCTGTATACTGCCACATATGGTGAATTCCTGTATAAGTACAAGCTGGCGTTAATGGAAATGGCTGTTCTGAATACCATGCTGCCCAAACCTTGTATCTAGCTGACAACATTGTCATATCCCAATCTCTATTATTCGTCATAGCACTCTTAGAGCTATAAAACATTGGCGTGTAGCCCCTTGCTGCTATGGTGTCCAAGAAATGAACTGCTAATACCGATCTAGTTGCCTTATCTAAGCCATATTGTCTACTACTCGGACTATTATAATTTTCACAATCATACGCTACTGGATATGTAATCTTATACTTATCCAATATATTCGCCGTAAATGTTGCTTCTTCCACTGCTTCCGCCGCAGTTACTGCGGTTGAAAAGAAATATGCACCTGTTTTAATGCCTACTCTTTGTGCCTCCTGAAGATTATATCTTGCAAATGGATCTTCGTTTAATACTCCTGTTTCCTGTGTACGGTAACCAATACGAATCATAGCAAACTGGATTCCTGATGCTGCAACTTGATTCCAGTCAATCAGTCCCTGATAGCGTGAAACGTCAATTCCCAACGCTGCCTGTGGTACCTCTGCTGGAGCGGCCTTCACTGCTTGCTGCGGAAGTGCCAATACGGTTACCAATACCAACACCATAAATAATGCCTGTAATCCTGCTGTAAATCTGCGTCTTTTGTTCAATTTTTTCTGCTCCTCTCTTTCTACTGTTTCCAAGTTACCGTTTCACTACACACCGGTAACATTTTTCGACAAGATGTCTATTGACATTATATCGGGAAGTCTTCCTATAGTAAAGCATTATAAATTGCTAATTTTTACCTCTCCCTTTTCACCAAAATATGATAAAATAGTACTGCCGAATACGATTTCATGTAAATTAGGAGGAAGCTATATGCTACAAAATAAAGATATATTAGAACTAAAAAGACGTTTTAAAAAGGAAGCCTGTACATTTACAAGAATGTGCGGATGCTATGTAGATGCTAACAAAAACAAGGTTGTTGAAATAAATGAAACATTCCTGAATCTGGAAGACGAAGAATTCTATAAGTATTTGGAAATCGCAAAAAAAGCTTTGTCAGGAACCATTGGTAATAACCTGTTGGAGCTTAGTTTTAACAAGGAAGAAGAAGAGGCTGGCGGAAAACAGCAGTATCTTTTAGGACTTCGTGAAAGTGGATTGCGTAACCCTGAGCTATTATCTCACTTATATGATATGATTATCGAGAATTATGATTACGTTGGAAATTACCTGATTCTTCTTTTCCATGATGCCTATGACGTTATTACCAAAACCAATGATGACTTGAAGTTAGATGAGTCCGAAGAAGTCTATACCTATCTTCTCTGCGCCATCTGCCCTGTAAATCTGTCAAAACCAGGCCTTGGCTACCGCGAAGCAGAAAATAGGATTGGGGTTCGCATTCAGGACTGGGTAGTCGGGGTTCCTGATGTTGGTTTCCTATATCCGTCCTTCATCGAGCGAAGCACAGACATACATACCCTTACTTATTATGTCCGTGATGCCAAAGACTCCCACGCTGATTTTATCGAAGCGGCTCTTGGCTGTGGTCCAAAGCGTACCGCAACCGAAGAAAAAGATACTTTCCACGCAATTGTAAAGCGTGCCATCGCTCCCATTATCGAAAAAAGTGATGACGTTCTCTTAGATATTCAGGAAAATCTTCATACTCTTGTGGAAGAAAAAGAGGCTGAAATGGAAGACCTTGTTATTGGTGAACCAGAAGAATTTACACTTACTCCCGAAATTATCAAAGAAGTATTGACTCAAAGTGAGATTCCTGATGCAACCGTTACGCAGATTCAGGATCATTTCGTAGAAGAATTCCAAGATGCTCCACCAGCAGTAAAACACCTTGTTGACGAAAAAGCAATTGAGAAAAATCAAAAAGCCAAGAAGGAATTAAAGCTTTTAGAAGAGGTTGCAAGTCTTCGTCAAGAATTAAAGGAACGAGACGAGATTTCTTCCGATGTATCCTTACGCATAAATCCGGAAAAAGCAGATCAGATTAAAACCGAAATGATTGATGGCCAGAAATACCTTATGATTCCAGTGGAAGAAAATGAGCAAATTACACTGAATGGGGTAGAAACCACTGTATAAAAGTGCAAGCTCAGCAGCTTGCACTAAAAGAATTTACTTAGTAAATTCTTTATTAACTCCCACTACATTACTGCAATTTCCTAACGAACAAAAAGAAGCTGTTTACCAGCTTCTTTTTTATCGTATTTCTCTTAATACAACTTTATTTCTTCCAGTCTCTTTTGCTTCATATACTGCTTTATCTGCTTCATCCAATATGGCCTGTACATCCGTTTCTGTAACATGATAATACACGGCACCTATACTTGCAGTAACTTTCACAGTCTGTCCCACCTTTTGATATTCTGCACTGAGCTTCTCTCTCATGTGCTCCAACTTATCCTTAAGGGTATCCAATGGAATATTTTTTACAAAAATACAAAACTCATCTCCACCAAAACGAGAAACCAAATCCACATTCGCAAAATTAACCTGTAACTTCTGCGCCGCTTCTTTAATAGCTGTATCTCCTACAAGATGTCCCAAGCAATCATTTACCTGCTTAAAATGGTCAAGGTCAAAGAATACCATACAGAAATTAGTCTGATCTGCTTCACGCAGATACGCCGCAACTTCTTCCAAAAAAGTCTTTTTATTCAGTAATCCGGTCATAGAATCCGTTCTTGTCTGTGTCTTCAATCTCTGTGTTTCTCTTGTTAACTCATCAATATTAACAATGTTACCAATGACCTTTACAACTTCACCCTTTTCATTCAAAATTGGATAACGTCTTACTTTGCACCATACATAACCCACATCCTTCTTCACCAATCGAACAACACATTCACTATTTTTGCTCTCCATTCTAGTTTCCAGATATGCTTTTTTCAAAATCTCCACATCATCCTTGTGAACCTTCCAGCACTTCATCAATTCATCCGGATTCTTCGAAGCTTTGAAGTCATCCAAGGACCAGCCAAATTTTTCCCTCATTATTCCTGATACCGGTGCATCTCCTGTCTGAAGGTCTGTTTCAAAAATAATATCCTCTGACTTCTCAATAATCAATTCGTACCGTTTTTGTTGAATCGCAAGCTTTTTTTCCTTTTCTGCCATCGCATAGTAATTCTTTTTGCGCATTGCAGCAAGAACGCATTGCATAACAAACACCAATACAATAACCAAAAGTGCAAGTGATAAGGTAATCCAATTCTCATACACAAAATCTTTCCAGGTATACTGATAACGATGATTCAACATATTCTGGAAAATAATCATATTTACTTCATTTTCCGTAAGTTTCGAAATCGCTACATCGAGAATTTCTTTAATCATCTTATAATTAGACTCTTCACCTGCTTCAGCATAATCAAGCACAGCAAGACAATGGTCATCCCCAAGTCCCTCTGCTGGAATAATACCAAGAGAAGAATAAATCGGTCTTCCAAGCCAATAATCTGCCACATACTGATTTACCAAAACAACATCCGCCTCACCATTTACAACAGCATCAAAAGCATCTTCCGTTGTTCTATAATTTAACTGTGTAAAATTCGGATAGTTCGCCGCAATGACATCTGCTATCGTCTGTGAACCAGAACACATTGCCAAACGCAAAGAACCATTTCGATAGAAAATCATATTTTGCTTTCCTATCATTACCTTATTCATATAATCATAAGGCATAGTTACTACCATCCTTGGAGCTCTTCTATTCCATCTGTTATAAGTTACATCTGCGGTTATTACAATATGATTATCTATTAAATACTGATAATCTACATTCCCTTGCGGCAATGGCACATATTCAAAGGTTAATCCACTCAGTTCTTGAATCTTGTCTAATATATTCCTAGTAATACCTTTAAACTCTCCCGTCTGCGCATCTGTATATGACACAGGTATATTGTCCTGTACATACCCCACTCTTATCGGTTCACTCAACGCAATAAAAGAACGTTGCTCTGCTGTCATATATTGCATATCATAAATGGGCAAATATATTTCCGTTAAATCATTAATAAGCTTTGGTCTGCATGACTGCAAATGATACATTGCTTCATTTAATTCTTCCAATAAAGCTTCATTTTCTTGATAAGTGAGATAATAAAATGGCATCTGGCTGAATCTTGCAAGCACTTTATGCCTTTGCTCCACTTCTAACAGATTTACCACCGCTGCATCTACTTTTCTACTATGTAACAAATTCAAAATTTCTGTTGTTGACTTACCATATATATACTCTATATCTAAAGAATGTTTTCTAGCATACTCATAAAAATTATCCGTATAGGCAGCACCTTCTACTACAGCCACCCTCATTCCCTGAAACTCTTCGTATACCTCATAATTCAAATCTGCTCTCGATACTTCCGTAATCAACGCCGTATATTGTGTTCCAAAGGAATACTCGGAATACAAAAACTGCGCCATTTCTTTCATATTTTTCTGTGCCGGTGCCAATAAATCTATTTTCTTTTCCTTTAACTTCCTCAGACCCGCTTCGTAATCCGAAAACTCTACATACTCATATTTCCACCCAGTCAACTCCGCAATCTCTGCTAAATATTCAAAATTATACCCTACCAAGCTTCCATCCCGAAACTCACAAAAGCCTGGGAGCTCATAGATTCCTATTCTAACTACCCTTTCTGCTTCTTTTGCCTGTGCCATCTTAGAACATGAAAAAATCAGCATGATACCTATCAGTACCATACCGGTCAAAAAATGTGTTATATACTTTTTACTTTTTTTCCAACTGAAACCTCTCATTTTCATAACGCTCTCTCATTAACATTAAAACATAATTTCATTTTAAGTGTACTATATTTGTCTGTATTTTTCAATATTTTCAGACAATTCAAACAAAATAAAATGGCAGAGAATACAAATCCCTGCCATTTTTCACTATATCATTCTTTATTTCTTTTCAACGCCAATTGTAACGTTCTCACCATTTACGTTCCATTCCTTAGCGATACCGCCCTCAGCATATACAAACTCATCTGCAAGAACCTTTTCGCCGATTGCCTGTTCGTTCTTCTGAACAATTCCGACAACCTTGTCATTTCCGCTAATATAAACCTTGATATGGTCCATAACCTCGAAATCAGAATCCTTACGCATGGTCTGAATCTTGCTGATTACTTCGTATACGAAGCCTTCTTCTAACAATTCTTCTGTAAGGTTTGTATCAAGAACAACTGTCGCTACATTGTCAGCTTCTGTTACATAACCTTCCTTCTTAGTGATGTCGATTAATAAATCTTCCTCTGCAAGCTTAACCTCTACTCCGTCTACGTCAAATGCGATAAAGCCGTTTGCCTTTAACTCATCCATTGCTGCATTTCCGTCGATAGAAGCTAAAGTCTTCTGGATTCCACCAAGCTGCTTACCATATTTTGGTCCAACAGTTCTAAGCTGTGGCTTAAATGTATAAGAAGTGAACTCTCTTACATCATCTGTAAATGTTACAGCCTTTACATTCAACTCATCACGAATGATTTCCTGATAGAACTCACCAAGCTCAAATGGAGCCTTGATAAACATATTTCCAATTGGCTGACGATTCTTGATGTTTGCTGTATTTCTACAAGCTCTACCCATAACAACAGCCTTGAGAACATTTTCCATATCCTCTTCAAGCTTTGTATCAATCCAAGCTTCGTTTACTTCAGGGAAGTCACATAAATGTACACTTTCCGGTGCGCTTGCATCAATGCTACATACAAGATTGCGGTAGATATCTTCTGTCATAAACGGAATCATAGGTGCCGCTGCCTTTGCGATTGTTACAAGTGCGGTATAAAGAGTCATATAAGCATTAATCTTATCCTGCTCCATACCCTTTGCCCAGAAACGTTCACGTCCACGTCTTACATACCAATTACTCATTTCATCTACAAAGGAGTCAAGTGCTCTTGCTGCCTCTGGAATTCTATAATTGTCTAAGTTTTCATCTACTGCTTTAACAACAGAGTTAAGCTTTGATAATAACCACTTATCCATAACCGGAAGCTGATCATAATCTAAAGTATATTTGCTTGCATCAAAGTTATCGATGTTTGCATACAATACGAAGAATGCATAAGTATTCCAAAGAGTACCCATGAACTTACGCTGTCCTTCCTGTACCGCCTTACCATGGAAACGGTTTGGTAACCATGGAGCAGAGTTGATATAGAAGTACCAACGAATAGCATCTGCACCGTAAGTTTCTAATGCTTCAAACGGATCTACCGCATTACCCTTTGACTTACTCATCTTCTGTCCGTTTTCATCCTGAACGTGTCCTAAAACGATAACATTCTCGTATGGAGCCTTATTGAATAATAAGGTAGACTCTGCCATAAGAGAATGGAACCATCCACGAGTCTGGTCTACTGCCTCTGAGATAAACTGTGCAGGGAACTGCTTCTCAAATAATTCCTTATTTTCAAATGGATAATGATGCTGTGCAAATGGCATAGCTCCTGAGTCAAACCAGCAGTCAAGAACTTCCGGTACACGACGCATAGTCTTTCCACAATCAGGACATGCATAAGTTACTTCATCAATGTATGGTCTATGAAGCTCTACCTTTGCTGATTCAGTATTTCCTGTCTTCTCTGCAAGTTCAGCACGGCTTCCGATACATTCCTGATGTCCACATTCACACTCCCAGATATTTAATGGAGTACCCCAGTAACGGTTACGAGAGATAGCCCAGTCCTGAATATTCTCAAGCCAGTTACCGAAACGTCCCTTACCGATAGAATCCGGAATCCAGTTTACGGTATTGTTATTTCTGATTAAGTCTTCCTTTACAGCTGTTTCTCTAATATACCATGACTCACGAGCATAGTAGATTAATGGTGTATCACATCTCCAGCAGTGTGGATATTCATGCTCAAACTTTGGAGCATCAAATAACTTTCCTTCTGCCTCTAAATCCTTCAAAATAGCAGGGTCTGCATTCTTAACAAAAGTTCCTGCATAAGCAGTTTCCTCTGTCATTTCACCCTTACCGTTTACGAACTGTACAAACGGAAGGTCATACTTACGTCCAACGTTCGCGTCATCCTCACCAAATGCAGGTGCGATATGAACGATACCTGTACCATCCGACATCGTAACGTAATCATCACATGTTACGAAATGAGCCTTCTTCCCCTGCTTGTTTGCTACATCAACAGCCCATGGGAAGAGAGATTCATATTCCTTGTATTCTAAATCCTTACCCTTGTAAGTCTCTAATACTTCATAAGCCTTTACGCCATTTTCTTCATCAGCAAGCTTTCCAAGTACATTATCAAGAAGAGCCTGTGCCATGTAATAAGTATAACCGTCAGCAGCCTTTACCTTGCAATATGTCTCTTCCGGATTCATACAAAGAGCAACGTTGGATGGAAGTGTCCAAGGTGTTGTTGTCCATGCAAGGAAATAAGCATCCTCTCCTACAACCTTGAAACGAACCACTGCAGAACGCTCTTTTACAGTCTTATATCCCTGAGAAACTTCAGCTGTTGAAAGTGGAGTTCCACAACGAGGACAATAAGGAACAATCTTAAAGCCCTTATATAATAAGTTCTTATTCCAGATTTCCTTTAAAGCCCACCATTCAGACTCAATGAAGTTATCATCATAGGTTACATATGGGTCATCCATATCAGCCCAGAAACCAACAGTACCTGAGAAGTCCTCCCACATACCCTTGTATTTCCATACAGATTCCTTACACTTGCAGATAAATGGCTCCATACCATATTCTTCAATCTGCTCCTTACCGTTTAAGCCAAGAAGCTTCTCAACCTCAAGCTCAACAGGAAGACCGTGTGTATCCCATCCGGCCTTTCTAGGAACCATATAACCCTTCATGGTTCTGTAACGTGGAATCATATCCTTGATTACACGAGTTAAAACGTGACCGATATGTGGCTTACCGTTTGCAGTTGGCGGTCCGTCATAAAATGTATAGGTCTCGCCTTCCTTACGATTCTCCATACTCTTTCTAAAGATGTCATTGTCTTTCCAGAACTTCTCAACATTTTTCTCTCTTTCAACGAAGTTCATGTTGGTCGATACTTTATTGTACATAATCTACCTCCTAAAAACACGAAAGGCTCATCATCCTGTAAATAGGACGAGAGCCTTACTATCGTTATACCACCTAATTACATTGTACGCATCCTAAAGCCCATCGTAATTATTCAGTACCTTCATAATTACGATGCAAAAATCCATTTAGAATTGCTTCACAATGGATTTTTTGCTTAATTGTACTGCACTTTCTCACGGAATCCGCAGTAAATGCGTATTCCTGCCGTACAATTACAATCAACCTAAGATTCAATACCCGTTCCCTGTAACGTAGGAAAAAACGGCAACGCTTACTGGAAAAGGAACTCTTTCAGCACTGCAACTCAGGAGTGATATTCCATAACCTCTTACTCATACCGGTTCCCACCTTATCCGGCTCTCTGTGATTTTCGGGGATTACGTACTGTCTCCGTCATAGTCTTTTTGATTACTGTTCATATATAAATTATAGTATAATCTTATTGTTATGGATTTGTCAATGTGTCACAGACAACTTTTGTTAGTTTATATGAAGAATAGATGGTTGCCTTTGCGCATATTTCTTGCAGAACTCCCATTTAAGAAGAAGGTATACATCTTTTTCCTCACAAACGATAATGAGTAACAACTCAATTTTCTCTATGAAATAAATGACATGCTATCTTATGTCCATTTTCTATTTCATATAACTGTGGTTTACTTCTTTTACAAATATCCATACACATATTGCAACGA
Source organism: Lachnospiraceae bacterium (assembly GCA_017436865.1). Lineage (GTDB taxonomy): Bacteria > Bacillota > Clostridia > Lachnospirales > Lachnospiraceae > COE1. The sequence continues at coordinate 13,344 of JAFSCH010000075.1, read as the reverse complement.
TTTGAAAATGGACAACCTCTAGGAACATTTATCGGACTTGGCAATTCTGAATCTATACTCTCTATGGGATTTGTAAAATCCATATCAACAGAAAAAACAGACTCCATTAACGCTTTCGTATATGGGTGCATATATCCTTTTCCAAGATTTTCACCCGATACAATTTCCATTACATTTCCAAGATACATTACTACAACACGATGTGATATATTCCTCACCAAAGCAACATCATGACATATAAATGCTACTGCAATATTCTGTTCTTTCTGTAATCTTATCAATAACTGAACAATACTTTTTTGCACCGATACATCTAATGCGGATGTTGCCTCATCACATATTAAAACTTCTGGTTGTAATGCTAATGCTCTTGCAATTCCTATGCGTTGACGCTGTCCTCCACTTAATTGAAATGGGTATCTGTTTATGAAATCTTCTTGCAATTCTACCATATTTAATAGTTCTTTTGCTTTTTCATCTATTTGCTTTTTTGATAGTAATCCATAGTTCAATAAAGGCTCACACACAATTTGCTTAATTTTCATTTTCGGTTGAAATGATTCGGTTGAATTTTGGAATACCATTTGTATTTTTTTTCGATTCTGTCTTAATTTTTCACCTTTTAAATCCGCAATATTTTGTCCATGAAACAGAATCTTTCCTGATGTAGGTTTATCTAGCTGAATTAACATTTTAGCTAATGTACTTTTCCCGCAACCACTTTCTCCTACAATCCCTAAAGTTTCACCTTTATATAACTTTAAATTTACATCATTATTTGCAATTAATTTTCTTTTTTTTGATGATAGGAAACTTCGTGTTACATTCCTTACTTCTAAAATGACCTCTTTCTTTTCATCCAACATATCGCTCTCCATCCATTGTAGGAATCGCTCCCAACAGGCTTCTTGTATATTCATTAACAGAATGATGCAATATCTGCTCTCGATTACCTTCTTCAATGATTTTTCCGTCTCTCATCACAATGATTTTATCTGACATATACGCTGCTACTCCTAGATTATGTGTTACCATAACTATCCCTGTCTGATACTTTCTATTTATTTCCATCATTTGTTTTACTATCTGAGACTGTGTTGTCACATCTAACGCACTAGTAGGCTCATCCGCCAGCAACAGCATGGGACGAAGACTCATGGCCATCGCTATTCCTACTCTCTGACACATACCTCCACTCAACTGAAATGGATAACTTTTCATAATATTTTCTACATCTGCTAAATGCATCATTTCTAGCATTTCTATCGAGCGTTTCCATGCTTCTTTTTCACCTATTTTTTCATGGTATCTTAAGTATTCTACAAACTGTGAGCCTATTGTTCGAATAGGGTTTAACACTGCAGAAGAATCTTGAAAAATCATAGCAATTCTTTTTCCTCGAAACTTCTGCATTTCTTTTTCCGTCATTTTCAATAAGGAGTTTTCTTCTAGCAGAATGTCACCTTCTGTTATCTTTCCATTACCAGAAAGTAACCCTAATATTGCTCTTATTACCGTAGTTTTTCCACTTCCACTTTCCCCTACAAGACTAACAATTTCACCCTGTTTTATAGAACAGCAAAAATGCTCTAACGCTATCTTATCATCATACCGAACTGTCACATCCTGCATTTTTAACATTGAAATCTCCTTCTTATTGTGCTGGTTTTACATCTTTTGTAATCCAATAAAAATCTGATGTAGAGCATTTTGCTCCTGTTATGTTTTTTGTTGCACATAAGTTATAATTATAATATCCATAATTTAGAACCGTCGCATCATTCAATAAAATCTGCTGTAACTGTATGATATACTCCGTTCTTTTTTCTGTATCAAACTCTACTTCAAGTTTTTCAAAAATCTCATCATATTCTTCATTGCAATAATTATCATAATTATCAACACTTTCAGAATACCAATGCCTTAAAAACTTGCAAGGATCACCTGTTGCCATAGTCACTTCACTACATCCACACATATCATATGAGCTGTTATTCAATATATCAATATTGCTATCCACTAGCTCAACTGTACATTTAATGCCTATACTGTCCAACTGTGCTGCAACTGCCTGCGCAATTACTTCCAACTGACGCATAGATGTTGTGGGATAATGAATATCTATCATTTCCCCTTCTAGCTCTCGATACCCATCACCATTGGTATCTACAATCCCTGCATCATCCAACATTTTTTTTGCAGCCTCAACATTATATTTATATGGATTGGTTAACTGTTCATAGCCATAAGCACAACTTGATGATATGACAGGCGCACCAAATGTATATGAGTTACTTGTCACGACATCAGCAATAGTCTGTCCGTCTACTGCCATTCTAACTGCTTTTCGCAATGTATCATTCCCCAACTCACTTCCAAAATTAATATGTGCGTATCCTAATCGCAACCCCGAAACTACATCTATTGCAATATTTTCATCTGTTTTTAATGTTTCATAATCCGCAGTTGCAATGTTAAATGACATATCTACACTACCATCTTGTAATGCCATTGTCTTCGTAGAAGACTCACCCACCTTCATCACATTTACACGTTCAAAAGGAACCTCACCATTCCAATAATTCTCATTTCGCACCAACTGTACGTCCGTGTCTACTGTAAAACGTTCCACCATATAAGGTCCCGTACAGATAGGACTCATCTGTGTAGTATCTATACCTTCACTTGCCTCTGCATCTACAATTAACATCCATGGATACGCAAGACATCCTGGCATATCTGGTACCGGTTGTTCTGTTACAATAGTTACCGTTCCCTTTATATCATCTGCCTTAATAGAACTATATGTCATATATCCGTGAGGATTACCAATACCACCATTTGCAGGATCTTCCAATCTATACAAACGTTCAATGGACTCCTTTACCTTTGTAGCAGTCATCGCTACTCCATTAGAAAATTTTACGCCTTGTTTTAAATGAATTGTCCATGTCAAATTATCCTCTGCTACTTCCCAACGTTCTGCAAGCCACGGTTCAAAGCTTCCATCTTCTCCATATCTAACTAATGTTTCACCTATACCACAACGAACAAGAAACCAACTTTCCCAGTTTGTTGCAGGCTCTAGTGAAGAAGCCAATGCATCTACCGCTACATTTAGCTGTGTTTTTGTCTTCGATGCGACTGTATCCTGTGTCTCATGTGTTGTAGCACATCCTGTAAGCATAGATGTAGCCAAGACAGCAATACACAAATTGGCTACCCATCCTTTTTTCTTTCTCATTTTCCTTCCTCCTATTGCATTTTTTATCATTTGTAAATAATTCTTTTTTTCTACTTGTTCACATTTCTGCATAGCACTTTGAGGGTCCAACATATCACGTAAACTGTCACCCAAGAGATTAAATGCTGATACTACAATAAATATTGTAAATCCCGGATAAATCAATAACCACGGAGCAGACTGTAAATAATTTCTCCCCTCACTAAGCATAAATCCCCATTCAGGCGTAGGTGGTTGTATACCAAACCCTAAAAAGGATAAAGATGCTAATGATAGCATAATCGTTCCAACATCTGTAGTCGCTGTAATCATCATAGTAGGCATAATGTTTGGAATATAATAATGTAAAATTAATACTCCATTCTTTGTCCCTACCGTCTTTGCCGCCGCAATATAATCCTTATCTTTTATCTTTAATACCAAACTTCTCGATAAACGTGCATATTTCGTCCAACTCACTACTGCTATCGCAAGCATTGCATTTATTAAATTTGATCCTAGAATTCCTGCTATCGCAATGGCTAGAATTAAATCCGGAAAAGCAATCATAGTATCTGCCACTCGCATAATCAATGCATCGACCCAACCGCCACAATAACCAGCAACAACTCCTAGAGCAGTCCCTACAATAGAAATACCTGCAAGCAAAACCAAAGAACTTCCTACGGAAGTTCTAAGACCATATATAACTCTTGAAAATAAATCTCTCCCTAATACATCTGTGCCAAACCAGTGTTCCTTGCAAGGTGGTTGTAATGCTCTGGAAAACACCGCTTCTAACGGATCATATGGTGCAATAAAAGGTGCCATAACTGCAATTCCCAAAAAAAACAATTACTATACTCAACCAAAAATAAAATTTTGCATTTTCTTTTACAAAAAACAATACTTTATGCCCCCTTTCTGCTTCTTGGATTCAGAAATCTGTATGAAATATCCACAAATAGGTTAATTAGCATATAGATTAACGCTATCCACAATACAAAGCCTTGAATCAATGGATAATCACGTTCTGACACTGCCTTCACAGCCAGATGTCCCAATCCCGGATAACTAAATATCACCTCAACTATTGCAGTCCCTCCTAGTAAAGATCCTAATGACAATCCTAATAGAGTAACCAACGGAAGCATGGCATTTGGTAACACATGCTTCCACAAAATCATCCACGAATCCAGACCTCTTGCTTTTGCACCAATCACATACTCTTGATTCAACTCCTCTAACACTGCTGTTCGAACTTGTCTGGTATACTTTGCCGACATAGCAATAGCAAGAGTAATCACTGGTAAAATCATTTTCTCAAAATTGTCACCACTAGAAACTACAGGAAGTATTTTTAACTTTACCGAGAAAAAATATTGCAACATTAGTGCAACCCAGAATCCTGGCATGGATATACCCATAAAATTCAAACCTCGTATTGTATAATCTACTAATTTATCCTGATGTATCGCAGACAAAATCCCCAATGGAACAGAAACCACCAGCATAACCATCATAGAAAATACACTTAGCTTTATCGTTGGCGCAATTCTTTCCTTGAGTAATATATTTACTGGCTGATGCCTGGAAAACGATTCTCCAAAATCACCTTGTATGCAATTACCTATCCAAGATACATACTGAACAACAAAAGGCTTATTTAATCCCATTGCATTTCTAGCTGTTTCTAGCTGTTCTTCTGTAGGCACAATTCCTGCTGCCTCATACATAGCTGTTGCAGGATCTCCAGGTGCTAAATAAGTCAAGAAAAAAGTAACAAAACTAATCCCCAGCAAAACTGCTAACATTTGCATGATCCTATTTGCAATCGAAGCTACTCTCATTTTTCTCTCAACACCTTCCTACACTACTACTTCTAAACCATTACTGCTTTGCATTTCTTTTGTATCATCATCAAAAACAAAACCGCAAAACAGCCTGTTGCACATGCCCATGTAATAGGATAAACACTCGCCAGTGCTTCCAATGTATTAACCGTCTTTGAAAATACTGCTAACAATACGATTCTTAATGCACAAATATTAAACAGAACAATTATCATAGAACTTACAGATTTTCCCATACCACGTACAGATCCACTCGTGACTTCCATAATGGGATAAATCCAATAAAGTGGAAATGAAATACTTGCAATCGTTAATGTATGAACTACTACATCTGCATCCTTTATAAAAAAGCCAAAGATTTGCTGTGGAAACGACAACATAACAATTGCAATGCATAACACCACACATGCACCAATTCCCGCTATCACAGGAATTCCTTTTCGAATTCTTTTATATTGCTGTGCCCCAACATTTTGACCTGTGAAAGTCGTTGCAGCCTGTCCAAATGCCATAATTGGTAAATAAATAAAATTTTCAACCTTATAATAAGTCGCAAATGCTGCCACAGCTACTTCGCCAAATGAATTAATATAATACTGCACAACAACATTAGAAAACGTAATCATAATTGATTGGAATCCTGATGGTAGCCCAATCTTCAATACCTGTATTAATATTTCAGAATCTATTTTTAAATTTCTAAATGAGAATCGAATAGGGCGTCCTTCTTTGGAAAGCACCCAAAGAGCCAAAACAAGTGATAACGTCTGTGAAATTGCCGTTGCAGCAGCTACTCCTGCCACTCCCCACTGTAATACAATAACGCATATTGCATCTGCAATCACATTTATAAAACCACATAACACCAGAATATGAAATGGCGTCTTAGAATCTCCACATGCTCTTAATGCCCCAGCACACATATTATATGAAATAATTACAGGTAAACTCATCAAATACAAACGCATATATAGCACTGCATCTACCATTGACGACTGTGGTGTATTCAACACTTGCAGTATCCATGGTGCTAAAATCATAGCAAGAATTGCAAGAATTGCTCCTCCACCTAATCCAAATGCAAGTGAAGAATGCAACGTACGATTTGCTTCTTCTTTTTTCTTCGCACCTATATACTGCGCTGTTACCACATTGGTTCCTAACGATATTCCTGTAAAAAGACCAATCGTACAAGTAATTAATGAGCTACTTGCTCCTACTGCTGCTGCAGCAGGTCTACCCAAATAATTTCCAACAAACCAATAATCTGCCGTATTATACAACTGTTGAAAAATACTACTTCCAATCAAAGGAAGTATAAATAAAATTAACGGTTTTATCACACTTCCTTCTGTCATATTAAGTTCCTTTTTCTTTGTCATATGTAGTCCTTTCATTTCTTAATATATTCGTAACTATTCAGTACCTTCATAGTTACGTGCAAAAATCCATCCTAAATTTGCTTCGCAAATGGATTTTTGCTTAGTCATACTACATTTTTTCACGGAATCCGCAGTAAATGCGTATTCCTGCTGAATAGTTACATATATTCATTATTTTTTCACACAAAAAGAGAAACTGCATTTGCAATCCCCCTTTTTTACCCATAAATTATACATTCTAATAATGCTTACCCCTTTTGTTAGATTGGCCTAACACAAGTAAGGGTAGCATACCTCTTGTATTTATGTCAACTATTTTATTTTTTCTGCATAGCCTCCAGCCTCTTCATGTAATTGATACGCGTTGGAAGTCTGCTTCCTTTCGGACAGGGCAAATCTTGAACCCTTATTCTTTGCATTACACAAAGACCTTCGCTTTCTCCAACATCCTCTGCCTTCTACGTATTGTGCGGTAGGAATACTACAAACGGAGGTAGTAGTGAATTTATCACAATTTAAGTAACGACTTTCAAGTCGCACACTATGACTTCTGCACGTTCAGCACCGCTTTAAGCGGTGGTTACTCCTTTCAGAGCGTACCGCACAGACCTCCCTAGGTACCACACGTTTCTTCCTCTCCATCTATCTGCCTCATTTACTCTGCTACTACAAAAGTGATAGTTATTAGACTTCGTTGCTTCAGGCCAACTTATCTCTCGCAGCCTAGCCTTATATGTAATTTCTGTTCGTCAGACCAGAGATTTGCCTTACAGTTTCCTTCAGATTTCACCTCGCGATGAACACCCTTGCTGTTCGGCTATACACTTCCCACTATCCGGGCATGTTCGGGACTTTCACCCTTTAGAGCGCGCCCATGGCGCGCAAACCAAAGAAAGCCCCAAGGTCTGGTACACCTTGGGGCTTTCATATGCCTATTATCCGTTCCGCAACAGCCACCTATGATTTTTAAGCTTCTGCACAGACTGTAATCGCATAATACATTCTGCCAGATACTCCGGCGAAGAACTAATGTAATCGTTATTCTTAAAACAACAAGTAAAATGATTCTTTATGTCCTCTTTCCTTACAAATATGCCAATATACTCAAAAATATAAACATCAAAATTCCCCTCACGGTATCTTCAAGATACCCCTTCATTTTTGTTTTATCATAGCTGTATTGATTTAGCAATGTTTTAAATGCATAATACCCATCACTCTTTATTATTGGAATAAAATTGATTAATATGGTCGAAACCACTAAATAATTATATTTATTCATATCTGCAAAAAAAGCGCTACAAATAATTAAATACAAACAATTCATAAAATTACCCGCTAAATATACCGCAATTCTTTTATACTTTGGGATAAAATACGTATTTGATGTATCAACATAAAATGACGGATAAATGAAAAATATCTTAAATCCCATATTAACCTTACTTCCCGGAAGAAAAAACTTTAAAAAAGCAATATGACCAAACTCATGAATAAAAATATTAAAAAACAATACCACATTTGCCACTATAATATTTTTATCCACAATAACATACTTCTCTGCAAATAAATAATACACAACTGTTGAAATAATTAATACTGTCATTATCAGAGTTATAATTGGTGAATCTTTAATTTCTTTTTGAAATTTTAACTCTCCATCTCCAAATATTTCAATAAATTGTGTCTTATCTAATTTATAAAAGTCTTTTTTATATTTAACAATATAAGTATTGTCTTCAGTTATACCTATTTCACAATCATCAGCATTAAATATTTTCATAATAATTTATCTTTTTTAATATTTCCAAAAACCAGTTATCTTTAAATAGAAACTCACAAAATTCGCAAGGGCTTGCAAGCTTTTTCGGATAGTCTATCTTATGTTGCTTTAATACCTCTATAAAAGGTGTAAATCCCTCTGTGAATATCGTATGAAAAACATAATTATGCTTTATCCCCATAATAACATCATTTAACTTATTTTCTTTCAAATCTCCTATTTTTAGAATAGTATTTTCTATAACCTGTGAACAACATGGATATACCTCTAATCTAGGATTAATTAAAATATCCGGTTGTACGATTGCCATACATCTTATCTCATCTTTTTGAGTATCCAATAGTTTAATATAGTCATTTTCTTCAAAAAGCTTTCCCGAGCCGGTACAAATAACAGGCTGGTAACAAAATTTAGTTAAATATGCACTCTCTCCAAGCTTGTTTAATATATCCCCCGGAGTAAGTGTACTTTTCAAGGAACATGCCACTACATCTGTCGGTACTCTATACTTATGCGCTATATGAATAATATTTTTAATTGACTGTACATCAATAAACTGCATATGAAATTCATCATAGCTTAACGATATATTAGATAACTTATATTGATATTTTTTAATGATTTCTTCTGTTTTTCCTATATCTCTTCCCCAAAACCCATTCGATTTAAGGGATATCGTTACTTCTCGCTCAAAATCAAAATTAAATATAATATCTAAAAGATTCTCATATAATAATGGCTCTCCACCAGTAATTCCCACATGCTTCACATATGTACACTCTTTAATATCCTGCAATATATGAAGTAATTCAGCTTCCGACAATGTCTTTCCGCAAACTACTCCTCTACTATCGCAACACATCTTACATCTTGCATTGCAATTCTCTGTAATTAAAATCGCAACATTATTAAATTCCATTTCGTTTCCACCTCTTAGAAAAAAGTATTACTAAAACAACACATAGTCCAAGCAAGCACAAATCAAATACATAATTATACCCTACATTAACTAGCATATTATGTACATCTGCTCTTTTATATATAAAATTAATAAACATCTTGTAATCGTTTCTTGCTGCATCATAATATGCAAAATACTTCAAAGCAGGAGACATATCCGATATGACAATCCCAACAATCCACGCTGTAAAGCTCACAAAAAATCCAAGTAAAAAATTTTCAAAAACAAATCCTAAAAAAGACATGATAATACAATAATAAATCATTACTGCTTCTGTTTTTAGAAAGATAATTGGCAACCATTTATACTCTGCATATGGTATACATATCAAAAGAGAACTAATAAATGTTCCTATCATAGAACCTATTATTAAAACAGTCAATTTAGACCCAAAATAGCTTAATGCCTTTTTCTTTAATGCTTTATAAAATATAATGTTTTTTTCTTTGTAGTCACGATAAAACTGCATGATTATAATCGTTGAAAAAAGTAACGTACCAAATTGTGTATAAACCGTATAGACACTTTCCCACAAATCACTAAAAGTCACTATTTCTAATTCATCTATTGTAACCAATAGGATATAGCCTAATAACACATTGAGTACACTTATTAATGCCATTAGTACAAAATAATGATTTCTCATACCTCTTTTTAATTCCAAAATCATACTATACTCCCTTTATATACCTTTCAATGATATCTTCTTTCTTAGATATATGCTGTATATCTTTGTTATCTATTAAGTAGTAATCTCCTGTCATATATTCCAAATCAGCCAGATTATGTGTAATATTGATGATAACACTTTTTTTATTTTCTAATAAATACTCATTTAGAAAACCATATATATCCATACAGGATTCCTTATCCAGCGCATTCGTAAACTCATCTAAAATAATAACTTCCGGTTCACTTGCCAAATAAAATAACAATTTTACCTTTTGTCTCTGTCCATCACTTAAATTTTTTAATCTGTTATTACATGGTATTTTATGAATTTGAAGCTTCTGTTCCAATACAGATACGATTTTTCTATCATATTTAGCATTAACAATCTGTATCATATCCTTTACCTTCATTTCTAATGGAATATTAGAATAACTTCCTATTACCACTATATTTCGGGCATCTGTCTGTATGGATCCTTTATAAGAAAATACCCCCATGACCGACTTTGCAAAACATGACTTTCCTGTTCCATTTTTGCCTAACATATGACTAATTTTCCCTTCTGAAAATGTAACATTAACATTAGACAATAACTCTTTTTTTACTTTTAGAGAATAATTAATTAATTTCATTCTTCTATTTGAACAAACACTTTCTTAATGACTTTCGTAAAGAAAATACTTCTAATCTTTTTAGATTAGAAGTATTTTTACTTATAGCTTAATTCTTACTTCCCATAATTGAAGCTTTGAATGCAGACTCAGTCAAATACCAAAGACTAAGAACCTTTTCCAGTTTGAAAGAATCTAATTTCTTTTCTAACTCTACCTTGTTCTTATCTTCGCGAGCCCGAAAATCATTTATGTTCATTCCCTTATGGCTCCCTTCCTATTAATTATTCATATATTCAACATACTGTTCTCCACCTTATCTACTAAAGACAGTGAACAAACAGCTACATATGAATCCTTTTCATTTTAGCTTTTATCGTTTCCATTTGGATTAACCCAACCGCAACCAAGCATATCGAATACATTACGGTTCTTGTATATAACATTTTATCCTTTCTTACCATCAGAACATATACAAATACTGTAATCACAAGATATATAATACTCTTTTGACGATATACCTTTTTTTCCATACTATTCAGTCTCTTATTAGGACTTTCTACAGGTGCAAAAAGGAAAATTACCATACTAGAAAGTAATAAAAACAAATGCATTATCTCTACCTTTATCGGTACATAAAATATCAGTATCATACAAAGCAGCAAGCTTCCATATGATAAATATTCACACTGTCTCTTGCTGCTTGCATGATAACCACCTGCATAAATTCTGATAGGAATATAAGTTAATTCAAAAAGCAAACCAATCACTACATCTCCCATCAGCCAACTGACAATTGCTGAAAATATTATACTTGTAAAGGTACTTTTCATTCGTTGCAAACCTAGCTCGATAATCTTATCGTTCGACTCATTTACATATCCCTGTGCATATAACCAATCAAGAATTCTTTTTATCATGATATTTTTTTAATATATCTGTCTGAGAATCTAACTTCTCTTGATAAAACTTAGTGGTACAAGCTGAATTTACCTCTTTTTCTGCTGCCTTTAATGCTGTACTATATACTATTTTTCCTATTAATCTGTTTATTTTTTTCACTTTTATTACCTCGTTCTGCATAATAACATAAAAAATTGCTTATTTTTACAAAATAGAAAAATCTAACGGATACTTGGAAAAATTAAAAAAGACAGCACATTTTGTACTGTCTCTACACATACATTATGATATCCGTTTTAAACATATCCTCTGATGTTTGTATTGTCATTTCTCCCTGATACTTGTCTACGATACGTTGTATACTTGTCATGCCAATTCCATGCTCTTCTTCTTTTGATTTTGTTGTCAGTAACTTATTCCCCTCTTTCTTCATATTACCGTTATAGGAATTATATACACTGATATATAGCATCCGCTTTATATACTTTATTCTAACAGTTAATATTCTTTCTTCTGTCTTTTCTATGGCTTCTAACGCATTGTCCATCAGATTGCTTAACAGCATATTCAAATCAAAATCAGACATAAATCGTTCCCTTGGAACCTCTATCGTTACATCCACTTTACTGTTTAAGTTATCCGCTCTTCCAAGCTTATAATTTAAGATACTGTCCAATTCATCATTTCCTGTATTGACATATTCCTTTACGGAAGCTGTCTTTTCCGCAAGCTGCCCTATGTATTCCTGAGCTTCTGCATATTTTCCCTTTTCTAAATAACCTTCCACTAACAAAAAATGATTCTTCATATCATGTCGTAATTGCTTCATATCCTGTCTGGCTTCATGAATGATTTCAAACTGGTTCTGATACATTGCTACCTGCTTTTCTAATACAGTCTTCTGCATTTTTTCTTGGTACGCTTCAGAAACCTTTTCATACATATAGTAAGTTCCTATATTCATGATACATATAATACACAATCCTAACGTCGCTAATTTATTAGATATACCAACTGTATCAGTTAATATATTAGAAAGAATAACACCCCCTATGGAAACAAGAAGCATATTAACATAGCTTCCCCATGAAAGTCTTATATCTTTCTCTTTGCTTATGCATCTTTCCAATGTCACAACAACTATTAATAATAACAGTTGTGACATCATATTTCCTAACGCTTCATTAACATTCTCGCCATTGAACCAGACTAATAATCTCCATACCCCCCCTTCTATTGCAGCTCCTACTGCCATCTTTAAGGCTACTATTAACATTTTTTCTAAGATATTCCCCTTACATTCAAGAATTGCAAATAACAATACCGCCCCAAATGCAGAGAACGTTAATAAAAATGTGATTGGTATCAATTGATATATAAACCAATTTACTGCAAATCCAACGGCGCATAACAACTTCGTATTAACACTGCTATTTCCTTTTGGTTTTAAAAACAGCTTAATATATCGTATATCAACATATACACCAAGTATATAAAAAATCATATCTGCAAATAATTCAAATTCATTCATCATATAACTACTCTCTTCCCTGTATATTCCACTCTAATATCTTTTCTCTTACTTTTTTTCTCATAGACTGACTAATCGGAATCCTTACTTCATTGCACATGATGACTTCATCAGGGCAGAATTCCGATACATAATTAATATTCACAATATATGACTTATGAACCACACAGAATTTATTCATAGAAAGCTGCTTCTCCACATCTGCCATCTTTCCATAATATTCTCTTTTATCTTTCGTAGTAATAATCTGTATTTTCTTCCCTTCACATTGAAAATACAGGATTTCATTTTCAGATATTCTATATGTACTCTTTCCGACATGGTAAGTAAAGAATATATTCCTATCAATGAACAGCCTCTTATATTCTGACAACACCTTTGTTATCTTTTCCATAGTTACCGGCTTTGTCAGGAAGTCAAACGGT
>JAFSCH010000009.1 GCA_017436865.1 Lachnospiraceae bacterium | reverse complement strand
TTATCTTTGGGAAAAACAGAACAATCACATATTTCAGTAGCATCGTTGATGACATCGACTTTGACTACTTCCTGTACGGTATTTGTTGGAATAGTGGTTTTATTTCTTTTTGGCAAATCAACCTGGTAGCCTGATTTTTTTTTTATAGGAAATTGCTGTAGCGTAGTGGCAGTTAGACAAGAATTTCGTAAGAAATTCTTGCCAAAGTGCGTGCGCTGGCACGCACTATTTTTACCTGACTGATCCAACTGTAAAAAGTACCAACAGGAATATCATGCTCACGACACCACATACTGATAGAAAGCCCACTTTTAAGGCAGTCAGTAATCATGGAAAATCGCTCTTCAATAGAATAAGGTAAATAACTCGTAGTAAAATGCTTGTGTTCTCAAAACATCTCATAGTGAAATGTTTGAGTTATTTACTATCATTATGACAGAAACATTGTAATGAAAAAATCCACCTTAATACTTTGCGCTTACGTTCAATTTTAATTGTAAATCAACACAAACTATACATGATTCTGTTTTATTTATATTTTTTAATTTATTTTGCTTTTAAATAATCAGTTATTGGGTTATCCTTGTATTTTGACGCCGATGCTGCAAGTTCTCCATAAATATTTTTTATACGAGAACCATTTTTTAATATAATATTGAAAGTATACCTTTTTGATGTCATACTATATTCAAAATCAATTTTATCTATCTCACTCTTAGGAATGAGCTGTCCTTCAAACCAAAAATAATTTGCTGATTCTAAAAATCTATGTTTCTTTTCTCTCTCATCTAAAATCGGTATAGGATTTCTAAATTCTTCTGTTTTTAATATTTCTTTTGCCATTTCTTTGGTCGTAGTTTTATATGTTCCAGGTAGCAAGTATTTTTTCCATTTCGTTAGTCCTAATATCGTTGGAAGTATGAATATTGTTATTAAAAAATACCATGTGCTAAAAGAAAACATTTCATAAGCATCTTCTGGGGTTGCAAAACTGACTGTTCCATTGAAATATCCTAAGCTTAGTAGGAACATCGCTATTGCAAGCACCATATATATGCGATATATAAATCCATATATATTTTCATGCGTTCGTCTAAAATTTGTGTGAAATAGTTTTATTTTTGTAAATATGTTTAGTGTCATTTTTGTGTTACCTTTCCTATTTAACAGTTCCCTCTCCTACCAAATCAATATGAACAAGGCATTTATTTTTACCACCAAACAAATAATTCATCCCTAATGCAATATGAAATGTTCCTATTGCATTTTCATCTAAATGTGAATCTCCTAGCACTTTTTCTACATTAGGATTCATACCAATACCTAATTCTGCTACTAATCTCCATCTGGTAATATTTTTATAAATGCATCAAATTCATCACAATTTGTGTTTATTATACGGCCATTTTGAATTTCAACTATAATATCATTAAACGCACCCAAGCTAAATTGTTCAAACCTTTCTTTTCTGATCTACATTGTTTGCCAAAATTCTACATCTTGTTATAGTATAATACCCTCTTAGATAACTGCTTACTTGGTTCCCATTCTGTTATAATAATTTCTCCACTATCCTTTTAAACCCTCTTTGCTTCTGTAATCATTTTGCCACGAGTTCCTCGTCCAGTTCAAGTAATACAAGAGCAATAAGGATTTTATCAAAACAATTGGATTTGAATTTAAGATGTGTCGCATCCATTTCAAGCAATCTGATATTTTTTAGTCCATTTTTCCTTATTTTATCTTGAGCCACTTTCAGCATATCTTTAGACAAATCAATTCCTACAATTTTAGCATTTGTTTTTTTGCGATATGATAACTATATCAGATATGGGGTGTGACAAATAGTGACTTTGGGTGACGAGAATTGAATTTACCTTATACTCCAAAGTATGCTATCAATTTTCTTTATACTTGACATCCATTGGTAATCAGGTAATACACTATCAAATACTTCAATACATTCCTTAGCCTTCGCCGTCTGCAAGAAATTTGCATACCATTCTTCCATTTCTGAATAAAGTGTTATTGCACTCTCCAATTTTTCTTGCTTTGTTGAACCAGTTAATTGTATATTCAAATTCTGAACCACGTAACGATCCCAAATTGGTTTATCTGGATATATAGATGCAAGCATTTTACTTGAAAATGATGGCTCAATATTATTGGTATTTTCATACAGATGCGTAATAATACTTTCAAAAGTCGGTGTAGCATTTTTTACACTTTCAAAATGTTCATAATAAGTCTTTCTCCATTCCTCATTACGCCTTACTATATAAAATCCATTAAATATTCTTTGAAAATCCATATCAACGGAAATGTCTATTTGCTTTACTTGTTCCATTATGTATTTGTATTTATCAAGACCCATACTAGATGCCAAACGCTCTTGAAAAACTTTGTTAACGTCAAAATCCATGTTCATTAGCCTAACTCCTCTTTGGTACATTCAGTATCTCTAAATAATCACAAGGCGCAGGAACTGGAGTAACGAGTATTGTTATGTCCTTGAGTTTCCGTGGTTTTATCCACAAACCCTGACTCTCCCAGTTTCCGTTATAACCTACTTTGAAAAAATGCCAAAAATATAAGGAATCTTCTTCCTTTTTGATGTAAAATTAAGCGTCCAAACAAAAATCTTACTAAACAAAAATAGAAAGGATTCCTTATGCTTAATTCTACATCAATTACTTACCAAATGAAACGGGAAATTTTAACTTTTTCTAATAAAATTTCCAGAAAACTGACTAGACCGGAAAAGAAATTTATGGCCGATATGACTTACGGCATGCTTGCTTCCGGTAGCTGTCTTCTTACAGACGTTGTAGACCAGCTCCATGAAAATACCAAAAAAGTAAATTCCGTAGAACGTCTTACCAGACATCTCAATAAGGGAATTCTTAATAATGCCCAACAGTCTTATTTATCTCTCATTCGAAAATGGGCTCCCAAAAATCCGATCATCCATATCGATGACAGTGATGTTACAAAGCCCGATGGGTATAAATTTGAAGCTCTTGGCATCGTTAGGGATGGCTCTGAAAGCACCTCTGCAAAGAGTATGTTATATCGGTTGCAATGACTTACTTTTCCAGATGGCGCATTGAAGAATATTTTCGCTGCAAAAAGCAGATGTTTCAGTTTGAAAACTTTCGTGTACGGAAACTCGCAGCTATCAACGCATTAAATTTTTGCATCACCGTATGCATGGCATTTCTGGCTCATATGTCTATGAAATCGGAAACAAATGCGCTTAAGGTTTCCATTATACAGAAAGCAGACCCTATAAAGGAAAAAGTACAATTCTGCTATTACCGACTGGCTAAAGGCATCCGTGGCATACTATCGTATGCAAAAGAAGGCATCAGGCTCTGGTTTCGGACAAAACGCCCGACATACCGTCAACTTCGCCTTAAGCTAGTCGCTTAAATAGATAAAAGAATAATTCTTCCAAAGCCCGATTTCGGTGGGGCTTATAAAAGTGCCTCTATTCATAAAACTGTCAATCTTATTTACTTCGAAAAAATGGCAGATTGGTGCTTTGGAAAATTATATTCATTTTGAAATTACATTTTACGGAAACTCAAGTGTTATGTCTACTTGAATATTTCACATTTTGGGATATAATATAATTACTAGAAGTACTACAGAAAGGCAATCTATGAAGACATACGAAGAACAGAAAAGCTTTGTCGCCAAACTCAATGTCATTGATGATGTTTTCTTCCACAAAATGGCTGAGGACAAAGAAGTTTGCGAAGAAATATTAAGAATTTTACTGAGCAAGCCGAATTTAAAAGTAATAGAATCGCAAGTACAGCGTTATCTGCGAAATATCGGCGCACATTCCGTAATTTTAGATGTATTATGCCAAGATGAAAATGGCGATTATATTAACGTAGAAGTTCAAAAAACAGATGATGATGACCATCAAAGACGACTTCGTTTTAATCAGTCCAATATTGACACCACTTTTGTTGAGAAAGGTATCCCTTACAACAAGTTACCTGACATCTATTTGGTATTCATTTCCAAGTTTGATGTCTTCAATGAAGGGCATACTGTTTATCATATCAATCGTGTCATTGAAGAGACTGGAACCATCGTCGAGAATGGAACTCATGAGATATACGCCAATACCGCTATTGATTATAAATCAGATATAGCTGAACTTATGCAATACTTTAAAAACAGTACTGGAGAACATGAAAATTTCATGAATCTATGTAACCGAGTAAAATATTTCAAAGAATCAAAGGAAGGGGTAAGTGAAATGTGCCAGTTAGTTGAAGATTATGCTAAAGAATATAACAAAAATAGCGACATTCAAAAAATTATCATTCTATTTAAGAATGGTGGAACTATGGACTTAGCTCTGAAAATGTTTTCCAATTTTTCCGTAGAAGAAATCGAAAAAATACAAAAAGAATCATTGAGCAAATAATCACAGAACCCGATGTTCACATCGGGTTCTAATCATTCATACGATCTAACGCATCCATATAGCCGGCCAATATGAGACGTTGGTTTTTATCAAATCTCTTGTATCTTTCCAAAAGCAACTTCTAATCCTCTGATAGCTCTACAGCCTCATCTTCCTGACGGAAAAATTCCGACAATGTAATATCAAAACCATTGCAGATTTTTTTTAATGTCTCAAACTTTGGAATGGTATTTCTATTGATTACCGGCATGGAACAAAAGTAGGCATACATCCATATTTCAAAACATGGATTGGACCAGCCCACTTGTATTCCTTTATCCTCTGCCTCTTTTATAATCTCATCAAAACCCTGCACTTGGTCTCTGTCAAACACAATCCAAGGAGTACGATATTGTGCATCATAAGCAGTGAGTTCCAGGCATTTATCAATCATGGTACGAGTCTTTGTCTCTACCACCTTTATTACAAGCTTGTTTCTCACATCCTCCGGCAATGCCTGATGGAGTCCTGTAAAGAAGCAACGCTCTGTAGCTTCTGTATCTGTAACAATCAAATAGTAACCTAATTCAGGTACTTTGAATTACTTTCTCTGTTCGCGAGTTTTTCTGTTACCTGTTCTGTCTTTTCTCGCCATTCTAATCCTCCTTAAAAATATCAATACTCTTCAAGGTAGGAATCGCACCATACATAACACAGGAAAAGGAGTTCGCGTATGTCTGCAGATGCTAAGGATATCCAGCTTATGGAATTAAAAGATACCATCTTACAACTGAATGAAACAATTAGAATCCAGAATGCAGCCATGGATGACCTTAGAAAAATGATAGCCGGATTACAACAGACTCTTAATAATAAACAGGCAGAGATTGATTATCTGAAATCAAAAATGTTTGGTTCATCAAGTGAAAAGGGCAAAGTACTGATTCCGGGACAGATGAATTTATTAACAGAGGATTTGGAAGATGACCGAACTCCGGTAGAAATAGAACCTGAAATTATAAAGGTAGCAGAACATAAAAGAGAACGTAAAGCAAAGGCTACGTATGAGGTAATGTTTGCAAATCTGCCAGTCAGACAGGTAAAGGTGGACACCTTATCTGAGTAAGAAAAAGAATGTCCGTTATGTGGGACACAGATGACTGCAATCGAAACAGAAATCGTAAGAACAGAGTTGATTTATCATCCTGCAAAACTGGAACGTGTTGAATATATTGGAACCACATATGAATGTCCTGCCTGTAAAGACTCTCTTGAGCCGCAGTTTATAAAAGATGAAGGAAAGCCGGCGCT
>JAFSCH010000143.1 GCA_017436865.1 Lachnospiraceae bacterium | reverse complement strand
ATATTATAGCAAAATAACCTATTCATTTGGACATTTAAGCTATTGTTAGTGTATCTATGTCCAAAACATGTATTATGTTAAGTATTTAAATCTATAAATTCATCAACTTTTCATCCTAATGAAGTGTAGCAGGGGAGTCCGCGTGTTGGGCACAATTCTGTAAAGCAAAGTCTTAGAGTTTCTTAATGTTCTCTAATGACAGCAAGCACTCTCTGGAGTCTTGTCTGAGCACTGCGAAGCAGGGCGAGTTTGCGCAAGAGGTTGCTAATAAAAGCTGTCAGAAGAGGACATTTAGTAACTCTTAGGCTTTGAGTCCCAGAATTGTGACCAACACTCGGACTCCCCACACTCCACTAAACCTAAATTTAGCTAGTACTAACATAAAAGGCATACAGCTTTCGCTGTATGCCTTCCTCTCATTTCTATTCAATTAGAAAATATATACTGCTGCTGTTAATGGTGGAAGTGAGAATTCAAGATACTGATCACGTCCATCACATTTACCCTTTCTAGCGGTCATTTCCTTTGGAAGCTTATTACCATTTCCACCGAAACGTACTTCGTCGGAATTCAATAACAGCTTGTATTTCGTCTTCATTGGAACGCCTACACGGAACTTAGGATATTCCACAGGTGTCAGGTTCATGACAAAAAGCATATGCTGTTTGCCGTCTTTGGTTCTACGAACAAAGCTATAGATACTTCTCTCTGAATCATCTGCATTCATCCATTCGAAACCTGACCAATCATCATCAATCTGATGCATACATGGATACTGACGGTAAACCTTTAATAGCTCACCCACATACTCATGCATACCCTTATTTAAAGGCTCTTCAAGAAGATACCAGTCAAGTTCTCTAGCTTCGCTCCATTCTCTTTCCTGCGCAAATTCTTGTCCCATAAATAATAACTTCTTGCCTTCATGTCCAAACATATAAGTATAACCAACTCTTAGGTTTGCATACTTATCAATTTGATATCCCGGCATCTTATTTACCATAGAACACTTTAGATGCACAACTTCATCATGAGATAACGGTAAGATATATTTCTCACTACTGTTATAGCTCATGGCAAAAGTCATCTTATAATGATTGTCCTTACGGAAATAAGGATCAAGCTTCATATATTCACAGAAATCATGCATCCATCCCATGTTCCACTTAAATGTGAAGCCAAGTCCACCGTCCTCCGGCTTCGCTGTTACCTTAGGCCATGCAGTCGATTCCTCTGCAATGGTCAAAACTCCTGGATGAGAACCATGAATTACAGAATTCAAATGCTTAAAGAACTCAATCGCATCTAGATTCTCATTTCCGCCATACTTATTAGCAACCCATTCTCCATCCTTTTTACCATAATCCAGATATAACATAGATGCGACTGCATCCACACGGAGTCCATCAATATGGAACTCTCGAATCCAGAATAACGCATTTGCAATTAAGAAGTTACGAACTTCATTCTTACTATAATTGAATATCTTAGTTCCCCAGTCAGGATGCTCACCAAGTCTCTTATCCGGGTGTTCATACAGACAGGTTCCATCAAACTCACACAATCCATGGGCATCTCTTGGGAAATGGGCAGGAACCCAGTCCAAAATAACACCAATATTATTCTTGTGGAACAAATCAATCATATAGCGGAAATCGTCCGGTGTTCCATAACGTGAAGTTGGCGCAAAATAACCAGTTACCTGATAGCCCCATGAACCATCAAACGGATATTCCGCAATCCCCATAAGCTCCACATGCGTATACGGCATCTCCTTTGCATACTCTACAAAACGATCCGCAAATTCACGATATGTATAAAAACCATCCTCTGTACCATCCGGATGCTTCATCCAAGAACCGATATGGCACTCATAAACCGAAATTGGCTCCTCGAACCAATTCTTCTTTTCTCTTGAATTTATCCACTTAGAATCTGTCCATTTGAAATGATTTAAATCATAAATTCTTGAAGCTGTACCTGGTCTCATCTCTGCATAATTTGCATATGGATCAGCCTTGTATAATTTCGTACCATCAGCAAGTAAAATGAGATACTTATACATCTGTCCTTCTACCGCATTCTCTATAAAGGCTGTGTGGATTCCACCCTCTCCGATTCTCTCCATTTTGTGTGAACCTTCGTTCCAACCATTGAATTCACCAATTACATACACTTCATGAGCATTTGGTGCCCAGACAGCGAAAAACACACCATCCTTACCATCCTTTTTACAAGGATGCGCACCAAGCTTCTTATAAATCTCATAATGAGTTCCCTGTCCAAATACATACTGATCTGCATCTGAAATAAAAATTGTACCTTCTTTATTCATTATAATAACCCCACCTTCTCGTTAGATGAAGTCTCTCTCCTTTAACACAATCATATCTTCGCTATCATATCTTTTGGAGAACAGCACATCTACGAAATTCTTAATTTTGAATTTTCTTGATTTCCAAATTGCCTCATCTACGATTTCACGTACTTCGTCTTTTGTAACAACATGGTTACCACTCTGTCCGTTTGCAATTCTCGTATAAAGAGCAAGCGTACCCAACTCGTCGATAGAATACTCCAATGCTAACGCATAATTTTTAGCATACGCTACCAACGCATCATTATCCATTTCCATAAGATCAATTCGAATATTAAAATAATCTGCAATCATTGCCTGCTTCTCTAAAAGCTTTGTAATTTCTTTTCTGGTATCCTCCATAATGACAATGATTCCAAGCTCTTCCTGATTTAAAAGACCTGCAAGCTGATATAAAGTCTCTTCCGTCAATCCATTTGCTTTTTCAATGATTATAGCACCATTATTAAGTTTATCAAAGACCTCTCTCAAATCACGAAGATTTAATTTTTCACCTGTTATCTTTGCAACCTTACTAGAGAAATTTGCATCCATTGCCTGATATTCACGTATCAAATTCTTGGCAAGACGCACTGTTCCAAGGCCAGGTTCTCCCGTAATCAGAACATTTCCCGTATAAGCAGCAAGACTCATCGTATCCAATGCACCGATAATCTGCTTTCGAATCTTCTTTGTAACAGCAAAGTTCTCAAACAATTCCTTTTCTTCCGGTGTGAATTCTCTAAGTTCTTCTCTCTTAACGGCTTTTGTTTCCTTCTTAGTTGCTTCAATAATCTTATCAGGAAGACTACTAATCTCTTCTGTGTTCATACTGATTTCCTGAGTCTTGAGAAGCTGAGCTTCTTCTATTTCCTCATCCATCTCTTGCTCTAAAGCAGTCTGTTCATCATACTCTGCGTATTCTTCTGCTTCTAAGTATTCCTCCTCAGCATAAACCTCTTCTTCTGCATCCTCTTCCTGCCCATAAATATCTTCCATAGCAGACTCTTCTACAAATTCCTCTGTACTCTCTTCCTCTATGTAAGATTCCTCTTCATAATACAGTTCCTCTGCTAATTCTTCCTCTGACATAGAATCTTCTTCAAGATCTTCCTCAAAGGTCATTTCCTCAGCGTCACAATCTTCTTGTGAATTCATAGTCAGTAATGCTTCCTCTAGCTGTTCCTGTGGAATATCAACTGTTTCTCCACCTAATTCCTGCTCAATCACCTGCTCGATTGCTGAGAGCTCTTCTGTTTGAATTTCTTCCAGTTCTTCTACCTCATCCTCTTGCAAAAAGGTTTCTGTTCTAACAGGAATCAATTCTTCATCAGCAAGTTCAGCAAGAACACCAGTCTTTACTGCCTCATCAAAATTCTGGAAAATTTTACCTGTTTGGCGTAAAACATTTTGTTTTACTTCTTCCTTTCTCTTTTCCTGAATCTCTTTCTTTCTGCGCTCCCATTCATCAAGCACTTCATCCAAATTCATCTGCCCTGTCAACTGAGATACTTCCAGTTGTTCTGTTGGTAAAATCTCTTCGGTATATGTAGTCATTTGTTCCTCATATACATTTTCCTGATTTTCTTCCATTCGATCCTGCTCTTCTCGCACATACTCTTCCGTTACGCTTCGAATCTCTTCTAGCTCTGTATCTTGCTTCATCACACGAGCATCGCTTCCTGGAAGAATCACCTTACTGATTGCTCCTGTATTTGGTTCAGGCTTCATTTCCGATACACCTGTTACCATAGTCGCAACACGACTTGTATTCATACTACTTACAGGCACTGCAACCGGCACCGAATTCACTTTCTGCTCCGATAAATCTTTCTCTACATCAGCTTCCTGTAACTTCTCACATTCTTCTGTTATCTTCTCTTCTTCGGATAACATAGGTTCTAATTCTTCTGCTCTCTCCACTTGAGTAGCATCTTGTGTTGTTACCTCTGTCCATTCACTCGAGAAAACATCTTCATCATCTGGAAACAACTCACGCATACTTTCTGCCACTACTTTTTGCAGATTAATGGTATTATACTGGCTCATATCAAGAGAACCTGTTGTCTGCTTCTGAATTGATTCTGAATAAGCACTACCTACATAAGACTCTTCCTGTGTGTAACCGTTTGTATAACTGTTTCCTTCATAATAGGTATATTCATTATTATCCTCATCCGCATACACATACTGAGATTCTTCTGCATAGTTTTCCTGCTCATAAGTATACTGGGATTCTTCTGCATAGTTTTCCTGCTCATAAGTATACTGGGATTCTTCTGCATAATTCTCCTGCTCATAAGCATACTGGGATTCTTCTGCATAATTCTCCTGCTCATAAGCATATTGAGATTCTTCTACATAATTCTCCTGCTCGTATGCATTCTGAGCATACATTTCTCCTGCATATTCTTCTTGTTGATATACATATGTATCTTCTTCTATAGCAGTATCTTGAGGATATTCCTCATTATAATGTTCTGCTACTTGTTGCTCTTCTTCATAATAAGGCTGTTCTTCTGCCATATCATTCTGAACCTGGAGCTGTACCAAATCATATTTTTTCTGTTGAATTGCCGTTAATGGTGCATGAAGCATTTTAAGCTCCATTGCCTTTGTCACATAAGGACCGTCTCCAAACCAAAGAATCAAATCATCACATTCTTCCACGCACTTGGTTCCCAGCCCTACTCTGTGATACAGGTAAGCCAGCTCATACGCCCACTCTTCCTGATAATCTCTCTTTTTTAATTCTTCTAACACGCCAATTCTCTCTTCGAGATTTGCTTCCTGCGCTTCTAAAATTCGATAACGCAACGTATAGACACCATTATCCCTTGGCGCCAATTTCACGAATTCTTTATAATATTCGATTGCCGCTACTACGTCATCTAACTCAATTGATACTTCACACAGGGAATACACAACCGAACGGTTAGTAGGATAACGGTCATAAGCAAGCAACAGAATGGCTCTGCTGTCCTCATTCCGTCTATTGACTCTGTAAAGGGCCGCAACTCGAAGAAGCATGGAGATACTCTTCACGCGTCTCCAGTCTATCGTATCTGCAATATGAGCGGCCTCAACATAATTTTCATCTTCTATAAGCTTCAATATTTCTTCTGAACGAAGCTTGTATTCATATTTATCCAAGTAAAATCACCTCTGTAAGCCATTTCCCCTTTGACAACAACTATTGTCTGAAAAAAGTAAACTTTTCGATTTTTCAGACTACTCCACAAAATAAAGTTTATCATAACGTTTTTCTTATGTCAACGCTACAAGATATGGTGTTGTGTGATTTATCCACAATTTCAAATTTATATACCCCTTTTATCCACAATATGGCAAAAGTGACTAGATAATTATGATCTTCACTTCGCATACTGTTTAAGGAACTTCTTAATTCGTTCAATTTGGCATTTATCTTTCCTAATATTCCATCTGCAGCCTGATTCATCCCTTTTCCCAGCGTTGTCATTTTGCTCTGACCTGACGCTACTTTAGCGGAAATAGTTGCCTGTTTTGCACTGTTTGCCCATTGTTGTAACTCACTCTCTAAACATCCACTGGCACTTGAATATCCTGACATGATTCCCTTTGCCCTTTCCAGCTTTCTTATCTTATTTTCTGTATTTGATATATCAGAACATCTGCATCTGCTCATAGAATCATCTCTCCTTTCCGTACCTTTTCACCAGCCTCTTCATCTAGTTTTTGTGCTTCTGTTGCAAAAGATGTACAATTATTCGCTGTTCCCTCAATGATTCCGCATAGCAGTTCCATTTTAGCTTGGACATATTCACCTATCTCCTGATATGCTGTTGTGATATTCCCTCTCAGATAGCTCAGCATGGCATCGTGACTATTCATCAGAGTGATATTTTGTTTACGCAATTCGCCCTGGGAGAGAACTAATTTATTACTTTCTGTTTTAATTGTTTCTGTCTGGATGTGTATTAATTTATTTGCATTGATTAACATGTCTATTTCTCCAACTCTTTCCAAGGTATATTATTCTCCTGTGCATACTTCTGTCCTGTTGAACCTTCCCTTGATACGATGGTTACATTTTTGCAATCAGCCAAAAAATCATCTACTACAATCTCGTCATTTTCTATCACAACACATTTCTGATTAGGACATTCCAAAAAAATTTCATATCCCAATACAATAACGCTTTGTGGAATATTTACCTTCTCAATAGTATCATTTTCAAAGAAAAGAAAGCTTCCTGATATTCGGTAGAACGAAGCATTTTCACGCACCAGCTTGATAGAATCACCGGACAGTACCGGGTTTTTCACTCGAATGGTACAGCCCATTAATCCTCCGATTGTCAGCTCAGAGCATCCCTGGATATGATTCTGTTTCTTCTGCTTTATTCCCTTTCTACATGCTTATATGGGAGTGTCTCCAATCCATACAGACACTCCCATATAAGCTAAAATATTTAATTTCCAGCAAGCTGCTCATCAATCTCAATAATTTTTTCCATACACTGATTGATGTAATCTCTGAAGCTTCTTACTGCTTCCGGTACAGTTGTTGTAAGAAGGGTCTGATACTCTTCCTCATATGTAGCTCTTGCCTTATCGTAAGCTGCACCTTCCCAGTGATTTGGTAATTCATTCATGCTTCTCTCGATGACAGATGACGCATTGATTAATTCATCAATTGCCTCATTCACCTTTTTAATACACTCCTCAATACCGCTTCTTTCTACTCTTGTTGCCATGTCTCTCATTTCCTTTCTCTTTTTGCTTTATGTTAAGCCTTATAGGCTTAACTACAATATCACTATTGCTATTTTCCGTGCTTATTATCTGTTAGAATCTATCTATCTCTATATCAGGCAAAGTTTCATATAGAAGTTCTATCTGTTCTTCGTCTTCTGCTAAAGGCGTATTTTTTATACTCAATCTTTCTAAATTTTTAAGCTTCACTATATCTCCCCATTCAGATATATTGGTTCCAGATATATCCAAAGTATACAAATTGGTAAGCTTACTTATATCTCCTAATTCAGCAATATTACATCCATCTAAATCTAACGATACTAATCTGGTACATGTTAATATTGGAGAATAGTCTATATCTCCCATATCAATAATGCATAACCATTTAATACTATTATTCTTCTTAAGAAAATTAAGACTAGATAAGTTGCATGTTTCTTCTGTATTGCATATATATAACTCCTCCAGATTCGAACAACTAGTCAATATCTCCCCTAATTCCTCTTCTATCTGTTTTATTTTTTCATAATCCTCCGGCTCCGGAAGTTCCCTATAACTATAAAAATAAGGCAAATGTACTCCCTTCATTTTTCCTATCATTAAAACTTGTAAATTATTACATTTTTTTATATCAATTAATGTATTGTAGTAACCCGTATAGCCAATATTTAGCTCAGATATGTTCTCCACATGCTCTTCACGTATCTTTTTTTCCTCTCTGACTAATATCTCTTCATCAAACCTTGCCGTTTGAATGATTAGATTTCCCATTTCTTCATCCACGAAATCTTCTATATGAACCTTCTGCGAATGATCAATGATTATATATCTTAATGCCATAAAAAGAACAAAAATAATAATACATCCTGCAATACTTATAAATACTTTCTTTTTCATACTCATTCTCCTCAATCACCTACATACTTATTTCTTGTTATAGCATCATACATTCCGGTCTTATCAGTATCATTCTGTATTTCTTTTTCTAATTTCTGCAGTTCATTTGGATTACTGAATAACTGTTCTCTACTCACATTCCAATCTAGCTCGTCATTTAATAACTTTATTATTTTATCCGTATCCTCACCTGCATATGCCCATATTACGGTACTCTTATTATCTTTAGTATCATAATCTACAAAGTTTGCATTACATCCATAGTCACCATAAACAGAAGCTGACTCTAAATAGTTAAACTGTTCTGAGATAAATGCCGCATCTTGTTCTGCCTTCATAGCATCCTGCGCCATTTCCGTTGAAAATCCTATAACATCACCAACCAAAGGAACATATCCTATCATCTTTCCCATGGTCTCTTTTCCAAGCTCCACAGCTACATATTTCGAAAGATTTTCTGCCCCGTTACTAATCACTTCTCCTGTGACCTTATCATTAACAAACTTTCCTACTTCCTCTGATACTTCAAAATTACCAAATCGAGTAACAAAATTGTATTCAACTTCTGCTATAATTTTATTATCTATAGCCGACGATCTTACAGTTTCGTCAATTGTAACTGACGATTTTCCTATGTTACTAAATACCGGAGACATTTCACTGCCTATATTTCTATATTGCCAAAAATCGACTATGATTTCTCCTTCATCTCCACTATTTACTGCAAGCATTGGATACGGTGCTTCGTGCACGCCTCTGAATGCTCCTATTCCTTCCACTACCTCTAGCAAGGTTAGTCTCTGTATGATTTCCATTCTTTGATTTTCTATATTATAAAAAGTTTCCTGATATTCGGTAGAACGAAGCTCTTTCATATAACAAAGCATTATTTCTGACTGTATGGCTGCCCTTTTTTGAATTTCACTCAATTTTTCTTTATTTACATTCCATTCCGTAAAGTCCTGTCCTCCTGTTCCAGCCCCCATACCAATCCATTCTTCTACAAAATTTAAGTCAACACTTGTCCCTTTATCCATAATATACTTCAGGAATTCACCTAGCTGCTTTTCATCCGTATTTAAAAAAGCCAACATTACTGCATCATACTCTTTTGGAGTTATCTCATCTGCTTTCTTGGCAAGTATCTTCTCTACCTCTCGCATATTGATGACAGGTTCTCCATTATCCGATATGGATATCAAACGCTTAATATAACACTCAACAATATCCGTTCTCCACTTTGCTCCCATATTAGGCTGATAAGTACCATCTACAAATGCCCCTGCAATACTATTCATGGCACTGACAGCAGCTGAACGTGTACCTGTACTTGCAGAGAACAGATTACAAGTTGCACTTTCAATGTTATCGTATGCATCTTCCTTTGCCTGCCACTTATCATATAATCTTTGATCACTATCAGCCAGACTCCAATAATAGCTTGCTTTTGCACTATAATACCATGACATCCATGGCCAATATGCATTATCTGCTTCTCGTTCATAATGCTGTGCAGAAGATACATGTGATTCTTTTGCGGCTTTAGCCGCATTTTTTTGTGATAAAATATTTCTCCCATCCAATACTTCATCACCTACAGAATTTGACTATGTATCAAAATCAGCAATATCTGAATCGTTTGCAGAACGAAGTGCTTGAATAACCACTTTATAGTCATTAATTTGTTGCTTTAATGCATCAAATGCATCTCCTTTAATTTCACTATCATTAATAAAAAGATCCATACTGGCTTCAGCCACTGCAATGGATTCATTATCCTTATTTAAATTAATAGTCGCTTTACTACATTGGTTTTTTATATCTGTTGGATTTAAGTAAGAATTCTCTGTCATTTTACTTACCTTTCTCGTTTTCTATTCTCTTTCTGTACTTCTGTTTATCTTTCAAACACTCTCTAATCTACTGCTTTGATTACAGGATATCTTGTTCCCGAGTTCCACAAATCAGTCAGCATCTCATCATATTCTGCAAATTTTGCACCTAAACTACGAATGTTTGTTGCCTCCTGTTCCAGACACTTTCCAAATAGTTCTATGGCTGACTGTGAAGCAGAATAAGCACCTTTCCCTTTTCCATTAGCACTAATTGTACTTTTACTGTCACATGGTACTAATGCATTTACTCTAAAATAACTTGCGGCACCACTCACATTTGTAGAATACTCTTCTACATAGTCCTGATTAACATTAACAATATCTGACATAAACGCTCCTCTTTCTCTTTTTGTTTTTATTTCTATTAACTCTTTTCAAAATAATACCTATTATTCCTGTAATTAGTCCAGATACAAATTTATATATGGATTCTCCGGCTCCGGTATTTCTTTATTCGTATAGAATTAATTCAAATGCATTCCTAATGGTTTCCCTATCATCAAAACCTGTAAATTATTACACCTTTTGATATCAATCAATGTATTGTAAACATGATAAACAGCCCAATGACAATGCTTACTATTTTTATCTTCTTTACTCCTTCATTATTTCAACATTTATTTCATAAGAAGAATCATTCTTTTTCTTTATTAATTCTTGCCATTGAGCAATGCTCATACTACCTACATCATTAATGTCTATATTAGGATTTTGTGTAGCAAATTCAATTAATAATTCTTGTAAGTCAGCCCAATATTCTTGAATATCTTCATCTCCTTCATTTTTATAATACCATTCCATGTAATCCCGTATATTATCGTAACCTGCATAAATTCTTAAACTTCCATCTTCATTATATTGGTTAGATAAATACTCTTTTACATCTTCCATTGTTACTTCTTTATATTGACTATCACTAGAATTAATCCATTCATTATATACCGTCAAACGTACAAATAACTCTTCTTGATCAATTCCCTCGTAACCAACATATTGTTCCTTCATATTCGAATACCCACGAACAAGTGAAAATGCACTGTTTTGTCTTTTATACTCCTGTCCTAAAAGTATCTGCTGTGCTAATTCCTGCTGCATTCTTTGTTGTTTTTGATAATGGATTACACCACCAACAATTATTAACACACATATTAAGACAAATATACTTCTCCATATACTCTTCTTATTCATGTTTAAACTCCTCCATCACTTCAGCATTAATTTGATACGTAGAATTGTTCTTTTTATTTATCAACTCTTGCAACTGTACAACATTCTGGATGAACTATTCAATCCTGACAGACCAAATTCTGTCTGGTGTACTGACATAACCTACATTTGGACTTTTGATGGCTTCGTTTATCTTACAAGCATCATGGATCTTTTTGCACGAAAAATCATTGCCTGGACTCTTTCTGAAACAATGGAAGTGTCCTGTGTCATTGATACTATAAACAAGACAAAAGAACGCCGCAATACAGACCTACCGCTTATCATTCATAGTGAGCGTGGTAGCCAATATGTATCTCAAGCTTACCGTGATGCCACTCAAAAGATAACTCGCAGCTATTCTCATACCGGCTATCCTTATGATAATGCCTGTATTGAATCATTCCACGCTCTAATTAATAGAGAATGGCTAAACCGCTTTAAAATATTCAACTATAGCCACGCTTATCATCTTGTATTTGAATACATTGAAACCTTCTATAACACCGTAAGAATACATAGTCATTGTGATTATATGTCTCCAAATGACTTTGAAAAACTGTATGAAAATCTCAATAGAGAAGATAAGAGAGTGTAAATTATTTTGTGTAAATCTCTTAGATTAATGAAAAAACATCTTTAGTTAGAGTTGATTTTTGAATGAATATTTCGTGTCTGTATTTTGACACAATCAGTACCACCGGCTTAGCCGGTGGTTTGCTCTGCGGCTATAAGCCGCTGTTCCCTGCTTGCCTCTAAAGAGGCTCTGAAGATTCGCCTTCCGCACTACGGTCACTGGCTGGCTCTAAAGAGCCTCATTTTATTTGCCT
>JAFSCH010000074.1 GCA_017436865.1 Lachnospiraceae bacterium | reverse complement strand
CATAGAAAACATAAGGATTTTATATATTTTTATCTTCACCCACTGGGTGAAAACAGAAACTGGAAATAAAACCGTGTTACACCCAGTACTTATCGGGTACACGCTCAAAACTGGGTTAACAAGTTTCACGGATTAAGGTATATTTTTGAATATTGTTTGATATTTATGCAAATTAACTAATAAAAACCAGCCTCTGTTCTCACAAACAGAAACTGGTTTCTACTATGTCATATATTCAATTTAAACCAAATCAAACAAACTAATCTGGTTGGATTCTGGAATATCCCCCAAAAGTCCAAGTGAACTCATCAATTCAATAACTGTCTTGGAAACCTTGGTACGAATTCTGAAATCATCCTTTGAAAGAAATGCCCCATCCTTTGCCGCTTCCATAATCGCATCCGCAGCCTTCTCACCTAGTCCTTCAATACTACTTAAAGAAGGCATAATCTTTCCTTCTATCACTTGGAAATTACGTGAATGCGCTCTGAATACATCAATCGGCATAAATTCATAGCCTCTTGCATACATTTCCTGTACAAGTCTCATATCCTTCATACAATCCTGCTCTTTGTTACTCAAAGAATCCGAGCGTTTTTTATAATCTGCCAAAGTAGCTTCCAGATGCGCCTGTCCCTGACACATAATCTCATAAGAAAATGCCGAAGCTCGAATACTGAAAAAAGCACAATAATAAGCAAGTGGATGATAAATCTTGCAATAAGCAATTCGCCATGCCATCATAACATATGCTGCCGCATGTGCTTTCGGGAACATGTATTTAATCTTCTTACATGACCAAATATACCAATCCGGCACATTATGCGCTGCCATTTCCTCTTCCCATTCTTTTTTCAATCCCTTTCCCTTACGTACACTTTCCATAATCGTAAAAGAAAGCTCACTATCCATTCCCATACCAATGAGATAGACCATGATATCGTCTCGCGTACAAATCGCTGTTGAAATGGTTGCCTTTCCCTCTTGAATCAACGTCTGGGCATTCCCAAGCCATACGTCTGTACCATGCGACAGTCCTGAGATTCGAACCAAATCCGAAAAATACTTAGGCTGCGCATCAATAACCATTTGCATCGCGAAGTCTGTACCGAACTCAGGGATTCCCAATGCTCCAAGCTTTGTTCCTCCAAGCTGCTCCGGTGTCACTCCAAGTGCCGAAGTATCTTGGAATAAAGACATAACCTTCGGATCGTCAAGCGGAATCGTCGTCGGATCAATCCCCGTCAAATCCTGCAGCATACGAATCATGGTCGGATCATCGTGTCCAAGAATATCAAGCTTTAATAAGTTATGGTCAATAGAATGGTAGTCAAAGTGTGTCGTTATCGTATCCGTTGTCATATCATTTGCCGGATGCTGTACAGGTGTAAAAGAGTTAATCTCTTCCCCCACCGGCAATACAACGATACCTCCCGGATGCTGTCCTGTTGTTCTTCGAACACCTACACAGCCCTCTACAATTCGATTGATTTCACTGGTACGTTTATGCTTTCCACGCTCTTCGTAATAGTTCTTCACATATCCAAACGCAGTCTTATCTGCCAATGTACCAATGGTTCCTGCTCGGAAGGTCTGACCGTAACCAAAGATAACCTCTGTATATTTGTGCGCCTTACTCTGATATTCACCAGAGAAATTAAGGTCGATATCCGGCTCCTTATTTCCTTTAAATCCAAGGAAGGTTTCAAACGGAATATCAAAGCCATCTTTTATCAGCTTCTCTCCACAATTTGGACAATAAGCATCCGGCATATCACATCCTGCCATACCTGCAAACTTTTTTACTTCCTCTGATTCAAAGTCACAATAATGGCATTTCTTACAATAATAATGTGGACTTAACGGATTAACCTCAGTAATTCCCGCCATCGTTGCAACGAAGGAAGACCCAACCGATCCTCGCGAACCTACCAGATAGCCATCCTCTACCGATTTCCACACCAGCTTCTGTGCGATAATATACATAACGGCAAAACCGTTACTGATAATAGAATTTAACTCCCTTTCCAATCGCGCTTTTACGATTTCAGGCAGATTCTCGCCATACATTTCATGTGCCTTACGGTAACAGATTTCTCGAAGCTGCTCATCACTATTTTCAATGACAGGTGGACACTTATCCGGCCTTACCGGTGCAATTCTGTCACACATGTCCGCAATCATATTCGTATTTTTAATGACAATTTCTTCTGCCTTTTCACTGCCTAGATAATATGCGAATTCATCCAGCATCTCTTCTGTTGTTCTTAGGAACAGGGGTGCCTGATCATCTGCATCCTTAAATCCCTTTCCAGCCATGATAATTCGACGATAAACCTCATCCTCCGGGTCAAGAAAATGCACATCACAAGTTGCCACAACCGGCTTATGGAACTGTTCGCCAAGCTTTACCACTCGTTTATTTAACGCAATAAGATCCTCTTCTGACTGAATATCACGATGCCTGTCTGACTCTATCATAAAACGGTTATTTCCAATTGGCTGAATCTCCAAATAATCATAGAAATCAACGATTCTTGCAATCTGTTCCTCGCTTTGTCCATCCAACATCGCACGGAACAACTCACCGGCTTCACAAGCACTACCTATAATCAATCCCTCTCGATATTTCTCGATTAAACTCTTTGGAATCAAAGGACGCTTATAATAATATTTTAAATGTGATTCTGATACCAAACGGTATAGATTAATTCTTCCTGTCTGATTCTTCGCCAAAATAATAATGTGATAGGAATGCAATTTTCTGACTGCATCCACACTAGACTTTCCTAATTCATTTAAAGCCTCTAGTGTTTCAATGCCGTCCTTTTTCAGCATCTCAATAAACTTTACAAAGATTTCAGCTGTACACTCCGCATCATCTACCGCCCTATGATGATTCTCTAACGAAATACCTAGTGTTTTTGCAACCGCGTCCAACGTGTATTTTGCTTGCGCGGTCAACAATGTTCTTGCAATACCGACTGTATCTACATAGGTAAAATCAACCGGTATTTCCATTCTCTTTGCGTTTTCTTTGATGAAGCTCACATCAAAGTTTGCATTATGGGCAACCAGTATAGAATCGCCAACAAATTCCAAAAACTGCGGTAAAATTACTTCCATGGTATCTGAATCTATAACCATGCTGTCATTAATGCTTGTCAGCTTCTCTATCTCAAAAGGAATTGGAACTTCCGGATTTACAAAGGTAGAAAAGCGGTCTGTTATTTCGCCATTCACTACCTTTACTGCACCAATCTCTATAATTCGATTCGTAACTGGTGAAAAGCCTGTTGTTTCTATATCAAAAACGACAAAACTTTCATCCAAGGTCTGACCTTTTCCATTGGTAACAATTTCCTTTTTATCATCTACCAGATAACCTTCTACTCCATAGATGACCTTAAACTCATCTCCATGATCCAAAGCATGATTGGCATCCGGATATGCCTGTACACATCCATGATCTGTAATGGCAATCGCCTTATGTCCCCACTTTTTTGCCCTTTTGATAATGGTTTTTACGTCTGCGACACCATCCATATCACTCATCTTGGTGTGACAATGCAGTTCCACACGTTTTACCGGACTATTATCCTCTCTGGCTGTGGTAAAATCAGGTATCTTTTTTACACCATTGACGGATGCAATCGTTAATTCCCTGTCAAAGGTATCATTTACCGTAACACCCTTCACCTTCACAAAGGCTCCAACCTTCAAATCACCCAGTAATTCAGGAAGCTGCTCATTATGTACGAACATCTTTACCTTAATGGTATCGGTATAGTCCGTCATTTCAAAGCTGACAATCGTTTTCTCATTTCGAATCTCTCGCTGTTCTAACGTTCTAACCTTACCACGTATGGTAATCTCGCCCATTTCGCCCCAGATTTCCTCAATATTCATTGCTTCATCTTCAAAATCTCGTCCGTAAATAACATCCGGATTATCCGATTTCTTTGGTAAACGTCTCTGAAAGCCTTCGCCCTTCTTTCCTTGCCAGCTCTTTTCTTCTGTTTTTGCTGGTTTTGCTACCTCAGAAGTCGTTTTCTCTTTGGAACCATTGTCCGCCGACTTTGTCTCCGGCTTTTCTGATGACTTCTTTGGTTTATCTTCTACTTCTCTCGGAACATATTCATCCTCAGAATGATTTGCAATACGATTCGTGATTCCCTCAACAATCTGTTGTATACGAAGCTCATCTGCTTTTTTATACTTACTTTCCGATTCTGATTCACGATAATCTACCATGAACTTCACATAAAAGCCACAGCGTTCATTTAAAACCTTATCCAGTATACGAACCAACTCATCCTCTTTGGATTTTGCTATTACACTATCCTCTAGAATAAGCTCCATGGTATTATTATCAGGAAACTGCATCTGGGCAGTACGAAACATCGTATAAAGCATATGTTCGCATTCCTTTAGTTCCATAAGTATGCTGTCTTTATAGACATACATCAGCTTTTCTGGATTATACTGTTCTGAGAGTACAAACTTCTCATAAATTTTTATGACAATGTTGTCATTTGGAAAGAACTGCTTTTTAATCTCATTCTCAACTGCATAAATATTCTCTTTTTCAATCAATCTCTCGCTTCGTATATACACGCGAAGGAGATCCTTTCTCTTCGTAGCCGTAACCTTTTCTACTACTACCTGTTCAAATAAATCCTTATGCGTTCCTGTTAGCGTAAGGTTTGGAAAAGCTTCAAAAAACTTCTTCTCCATTTAGCCACATCCTTCTCAAAGTACCCTTATCGCCTGCTTTATTTCCAGTTATCAAGCTCAGTCTTCAATGTTGATAAAAGTTCATTCTCCGGTACCTTACGGACGATTTCTCCCTTTTTAATCAAGAGACCTTCTCCTATTCCGCCTGCAATTCCGATATCCGCTTCCTTTGCTTCTCCAGGACCATTTACCGCACAGCCCATAACAGCAACCTTAATATCCAAATCATATCCCTGTACCATGGTTTCTACCTGATTTGCCAGACCAATCAAATCAATATTGGTTCTTCCGCAGGTCGGACAGGATACTACTTCAATCCCACCCTTTCGAAGTCCTAAAGTTCTTAAAATCAACTTTGCTGACTTAATCTCTTCTACCGGATCACCTGTCAATGATACACGAATGGTATCACCAATACCACTATTTAAAATAATGCCAAGTCCAATTGCTGACTTAATATTTCCACTTGTAACAGTTCCTGACTCTGTAATACCTACATGAATTGGATACACTGTCTTTCCTGCCAATAATTCATGTGCTTTTACACTCATCATAACATCGGAAGATTTAATACTAATGACAAGGTTGTCATATCCTAAATCTTCAATAATCCCAACCTTATCTAACGCACTTTCTACAATGCCTTCTGCAGTCACACCATGGTATTTTTCTACCAATTCTTTCTCAAGAGAACCACTATTTACACCTACACGAATCGGAATATTACGCTCCTTTGCCACTTTTACAACTTCAGCAACCTTTTCTTTACTTCCGATATTTCCCGGATTAATACGAATCTTATCCGCACCATTCTCCATTGCTGCAATTGCCATCTTATAGTCAAAATGAATATCTGCTACTAATGGAATTGCTATCTCTTTCTTGATTTCTGCAATTGCCTTTGCTGCCTCCATATTTGGCACCGTACTACGAACAATATCACAACCTGCTTCTTGTAATCTCAATATTTGCTTTACTGTCGCAGCTACATCCTCTGTCTTTGTATTTGTCATCGACTGAATCATAATCGGATTGCCACCACCAATTACTTTATTACCAATCTGAATTACTTTTGTATTATCTCGAAACATGTTTCTTCCTTTCCAAAGTCATTTACCTTTTCTAAGCAAAGAGTCTTTCATAATCTCACATTATCCACAGTAAATGCGCATATCTGCCCAATTAAAGTATTCTCATAATATCATTATACATAACAAATACCATAAGAATCATCAATGCCACAAATCCTACAAAGTGTACCATACCTTCCTTTTCCGGTGGAATCGGTTTTCCTCTCACTACTTCAATAAGCATAAAGAGTAATCGCCCTCCATCCAGTGCCGGAATTGGCAACAGATTCATAACGCCAAGATTAACACTTAACAATACTGCAAAATTGATCATGGTTAATATTGTTGCTGATAATCCGTAAGGTGCTGTCTGCTCAATTGTCTGGTCAATCGTTACTGCAATACCTACCGGACCTGCTAAATCATCCTTGGATAACTGTCCCTGTACTAACATCAACAAGCTATCAATCGTTACCTTTAGCCAGTATCTTACTTCGTAGAAGCTATATTTTATCAGTTCGAAGCCTTTACATTTTACCTGTTCGCCAATCGTAAAGCCCATGTAATAACGGTTATCTGCTTCACTATACATCGGTGTTACAACCGTTTTATGTTTCTCTCCATTACGCAAGAACTCTACTTCTATTGTCTTTCCGCGACTCATAGAAGATATCAAGGTAACTTCTGATTGTAAATGTACTCTGTCACCATCCATCTTAGTGATAACATCTCCGACTTCAAGACCTGCCTCTTTTGCCGGATAACCATCCATTAATCCATTAATAGTCGGTTTTATAGTCCCCGAAAAGCCAACTACAATCAGCGAAAGCAGAAATGCAAGAATAATATTAAAAAACGGTCCTGCAAATACCGTTGCTATCCTAGCCCATACCTTTGCTTCTGAAAATGCTCCCTCTGTTTTCTGCTTCTCCTTGTCATCTTCTTTTGAAGAATAAACACCGTCTTCACCCTCAAACATACAGGCACCACCAAGCGGCAGTAAACGCAAGACATACTTTGTCTCTCCCTTTGTAAATTTAACCAGCGCAGGTCCCATACCAATCGCAAATTCCAACACCTTAATACCATTAAGCTTTGCTATCAGAAAATGTCCTAATTCATGCGCGATCACCACGATACTAAATACAAGTATAAATACAATAAGCGTTACTAGCATCTTCTATCTCCTTAACAAAATCTATAATTATTCAGTACCTTCATAATTACAACAAAGAAACCATCCAATATTTACTTCTGTCATATTACCGTACAATTGGATTTTCTATTATTGAATCATGTTCTTACAGTCTCAGCAGCAAATGCTTCGACCGATTCTAAAGCATTATCTAGTTTTCATATTTTGCCTGAATCAATTCGTATGTCTCATTTTCAGCAGCTAAAATCTGTTCTACATTCGGATTCTCTACCCTATTATGAGCATTCATACACATCTCAATAATCTCAGGAATCTCCAAGAAACGAATCTTTCTATTCAAAAACAGACTAACCGCCTTTTCATTTGCTGCATTAAATACTGTCGGAATACTTCCACCCTCTCCTGCCGCACGCATAGCAAGTTTTAATCCTGTAAAGGTCTCCATATCCGGTTTCTCAAATGTTATACTTCCCAATTCATAGAAATCTACACGCTTTCCAGCCATTGGTCTTCTATCCGGATAAAATAAAGCATATTGTATTGGAAGTTTCATGTCTGGTGTTCCAAGCTGCGCTATAATACCACCATCTACATATTCAACCATAGAATGAATAATACTCTGTGGATGTACTACTACCTGAATTCTATCTAAATCCACATCAAACAACCACTTCGCTTCCATAACCTCAAGTCCTTTATTTACAAGGGTTGCTGAATCAATTGTAATCTTGCTTCCCATAGACCAGTTTGGATGTTTCAAAGCATCCTCTACCTGTATATTTACTAATTCATCCTTTGTTTTTCCTCTAAATGGTCCACCAGAAGCCGTAATCAATAATTTACTGATTCTATCTTTGTTTTCACCCTGCATGGACTGAAAAATAGCACTATGTTCGCTATCTACTGGTAAAATAGATACGCCCATTTGCTCTGCAAGAGGCATAATAATATGACCGGCTGTCACAAGCGTTTCCTTATTTGCAAGTGCAATATCCTTTTTCTTCTTAATCGCAGCAATCGTTGGCCTAATTCCGATCATTCCTACAATCGCTGTCACAAGTACTTCCGATTCCTCCATCTCTGCAATCTGAATCAAACCATCCATTCCAGGCACTACCTCAACCTGCAAATCAGCAATTCTTGCCTTTAATTCTTCACATGCAGCTTCACTCTGCAAGGAAACAAGTCTTGGCTTAAACTCTCGAATCTGTTCCTCCAACAGTTTTACATTATTGCCGGCCGCTAATGCAACGACTTCCAAATCCGGATTCTCTCTTACTATTTCAAGTGTCTGTGTTCCTATGGAACCAGTCGAACCTAATATCGCTATCTTTTTCACTTGTCTACCATACCTTTCCCTATTGTAAATGCTTACTAACGTCTCAACCTCTATGACTCAAGTCTTTTTATCTTTATGAATTTATTCGATATTTTCTTTACTTTCATTTATATCCATGACTGCTTTGTCCTATGCTGACTTTTCAGCAACTCTAACATAAGTTATCTGTAATTATTCAGTACCTTCATTATTACATGGTTTCTTTGATACCATGCATAAATCCATTTAAACTCGCTTTCAGCGATGGGATTTTTGCTTACTGTATCATTTTCTTACGGTTCAGCAGTAAATGCTTCGACCTACCTGAACAGTTACAGTTATCTCTTCTTATCTTAAAACAAAGAATGTGCTTTGCATATTCTCACTACGCTACAGCAATTTCTTATTACATTAAAAAAATAATTACCAAAAAGTAAATCATTGGTGCTGTAAATATAACACTATCAAAACGATCCATAATTCCACCGTGTCCAGGAATCAGATTTCCATAATCCTTAATATCATGATTACGTTTAATGGCTGACGCTGCCAAATCTCCTACCTGCGAAATTACCGAACCAATTGCTCCAATAATAAACAGCATAATTCCAAACTGATTACCACCAAAAGTCTTATCTAATAAAAAGAATCCAAACAAAGCACCTACTAATGCGGAACCGAGAATTCCTCCTATAGAACCCTCTATTGTTTTCTTTGGGCTGAGCTGTGGAACCAACTTATGTTTTCCCATTAATACTCCTACCAAATATGCACAAGTATCGGAAATCCATGAACTAATAAAAATCATCCATACTAGATATACACCATATTCCAGTTCTCTTGTCAAAAAGATAAAAGACAACATAATCGGAGCATACATTAATGAAAAATAAGTTGCCATTACTTGATTTGCCGTAAACCTAGGAAATGCAAATACATAAACAAACATCAATGCCATCAGCAATAAAATCACAGTAATCATGAAATAAGTATGCGTCTTGGCAAAGAAAATCAATAAATAATATGCTGCTATTGCAAATATTCCCGTAATTTCTAATGCATTTATCTTTTTATCCGAATGAATACCACAAGCTTTTGTTAATTCTAAAAATGCCACATTTGAAATCAAATATAATGTCACAGCAAGGATTGGTCCTCCTGGCAATATTGTTGCCAAAGCTATGATCACCAAAATCACACTGCTGATTGTTCTCTCTTTACTAATCTTGGAAGCCATCTTACTCCTCCTTCACAAGTCCATATCTTCTGTCTCTATTCTGATATACTTCTATCGCCTTTACTAGTTCCTCTTTATTAAAATCCGGCCATGGAACAGGCGTAAAATAAAATTCTGCATACGCTAACTGCCACAACAAATAATTAGAAATTCTCTGTTCCCCTGATGTACGAATCATCAAATCAGGATCTGGAATACCAAGTGTATCCAACTCATTTGATATCATTTCTTCTGAAATATCCTCTACAGAAATTTCTCCCTGTACAGCTTTCTGAGCTATACTTTTAACCGCTCTTCGAATCTCATCACGACTGCCATAGTTTAATGCTATCTGAAAATGAAGTCCTGTATTATTCTTAGATGCTTCCTCAAGCTGCGCAATACTAGCCTTTATATCATCTGCAAGTCTAGACTTATCACCAATCACTCGAACACACATATTATTTTTTGCTGCTGTTTTCAAGCATGTCTTCATATAATTTCTCAGAAGCTGCATCAAAGCATCCACTTCATCCTGTGGTCTGTTCCAGTTCTCTGTTGAAAATGCATACACAGTAAGATACTGAACACCTAACTTATATGCCTCCTCACAAATTGTTTCCACATTCTTGGCTCCTTGAACATGCCCTGCTTTTCTTGGCAAACCTTTTGCTTTTGCCCATCTTCCATTTCCATCCAAAATAATAGCTATATGTGCTGGTACCTTCATTATCAAATCTCCTTTATTTTTGCATACACCAGATATACTCTTCATCCTTGGTGTTCACTGTTACCGCTCTCTTTTCTCACCAACGCAAATCAAGAAAAGAGGGGACACTACACCCGTCATGTATTGCCCCTCTCTATCGTCATTTGTTATAAACAGGTCTTATACTGTAAGAATCTCTTTCGACTTCTCTTCGATAGCCTTATCAATATCCTTGATAAATTTATCAGTAAGCTTCTGTACAGAATCTTCTAAGTCCTTAATCTCATCTTCTGAAACTTCTGTCTTAGCAAGTTTCTTAAAGGAATCATTTGCATCTCTTCTTATATTACGAACTGCAACCTTCGCATCCTCGCCCTTCTTCTTTACATCCTTAACAAGATCCTTTCTGCGTTCCTCTGTTAACTCAGGGAATACCAAACGAATAACAGAACCATCGTTGCTTGGAGTAATACCAATATCAGAAGCCATAATAGCCTTCTCAATATCACGAATTAAGCTCTTCTCCCAAGGTGCAATCTGAATCATTCTTGCTTCCGGAACTGTAATATTACCAACCTGCTGAATTGGTGTTGGTGTTCCATAATAATCTACTTTCAACTTATCAAGGACGTGAGGATTTGCACGTCCTGCGCGAATTGTCTGATAATCTCCTAAAAGAAAGTCATATGCTTTCTGCATTTTTTCTTCAAATGGTTTTACTCTTGCATCCATTATTTTATGTCCTCCTACTTATCCATTATGTTATGATACAGTAATCACTGTACCGTTTGTTTTACCCATTACGGTATTAATAATACTATTTTCTTCATTTAAACCAAATAAAGTCATTGGAATCTTATTCTCCATGCACAATACTGCTGCAGCCAAATCCATAACACCAAGCTTTTTATCAACAACTTCCTGAACTGGAATTGTATCAAACTTCTTTGCATTTGGATTCTGCTTTGGATCTGAGTCATATACACCATCAATTGCTTTTGCAGACAAAATCATATCCGCCTCGATTTCAATTGCTCTTAACACAGTTCCCATATCGGTAGAGAAATATGGATGCCCAATTCCCCCTGCAAAGAATATAACCTTTCCGCTTTCTAGTGCATTGACTGCCTTATCCTTAGAAAACAGTTCTGTAAATGAAGCACACTGGAAAGGAGTATATATCTCTGTTTCCATACCAACAGAACGGAAAATTTCTGAAACATAGATACAATTCATAACAGTTGCTAACATACCAATCTGATCAGCCTTTGTTCTATCAATTGTCTCACTTGTTCTACCTCTCCAGAAGTTACCGCCACCAATAAGAATACTAACCTGCGTTCCACCGTCCACGATTGTTTTTACTTGCTTTGCAACCTGTGTTACTGTTTCCTCATCAAATCCGGTTTTCTTCTCACCTGCAAGTGCTTCTCCACTTAATTTTA
Source organism: Lachnospiraceae bacterium (assembly GCA_017436865.1). Lineage (GTDB taxonomy): Bacteria > Bacillota > Clostridia > Lachnospirales > Lachnospiraceae > COE1. The sequence continues at coordinate 4,831 of JAFSCH010000074.1, read as the reverse complement.
ATAAAATTCTCTGCATCCTGTTGACACACCTTTCTTATCTTTTCTTTCTTTGTAACCATTCTATGCTCTCTTCGTTACGCATTCATTCTTACTTATTTTTCTTACTCTTCACATCACTAAAGAATGAAGTAGGGCTAACCTCTGCATAGCACTGTGAACACATACCCTCAATTACAGCACCATTATTGATCTGTACAGACTTAGACTTAATATTACCCATAACAATCGCAGAAGTATCTAATATAACTGGTCCATGTACATCAATATCACCCTTTACTGCGCCTGCAATGACAGCACTTGTTGCATAAATATTACCAATAACAACTGAGCTCTGACCAATCTTAACACTACCCTTGCTCTTCACTTCACCATTTATCTGTGCAGATTCTGCATAAATTTCTGCTGCTGAAGAATTACCATTAATACTTCCTGTTACATTTAATTTTCCATGAATTTCAATATTTCCATTAATACTTCCAATTAAATCCATGTTTCCACTACTGCTAATGTCACCATTAATAGTCATTCCAGCCGTAATAACTGCTGTATCGGTTGAAATTTCAACGGATGACTGCATAAAACTATTTTCATTCGCTCTATTATAGCTTGGTTCTGTCTTTTCAATATATGTCGGTTCTGCCATATTCTGTTCTACCTCATTTAATAATTCTTCTACTTCTTCGCTTATCTGCGCATCCATCTCCATGTCAACGCTTGCAGGCTCCTCAATTTGTGCTCCTGTCGGCTCTGTTTCCATACCTAATGCTGCAACTTCTTCTTCCAGCATAGCTTCTAAATCTTTGAATTCCTCACTTTCAGGCTGTCCAAATAAATCTTCCGAAGAGATTGGTGCAGCATCTGTTGAAAGAGCAATCTCATCCCCTTCTAACTCCATATCTTGCGGCATGTTATCTGTTACTGTCTGTGATAAATCCTGCTTTAAATCCTGAAAAAATCCCATTTTAACTCTCCTCCAATTTTCCACCTTATTTTTGTACATCTAATTAGCTTGTACGTGCTGTATCGGAGTTGTATCCTCCGTTATTGGTAGCAAAACAGTATCCTCTGACTCCAATATCTTCTCTATAATCATTGGAAGAGCTTCTACTGTAGTATCTTTATTCGATGCATCATGCAATAAAACAATCACTGAATCATACTTCCAAACATTATCTAAAACATTTTTGGCAATTCGTTCAGCACTGATATAACTACTTGCCGCATCACCACAGGAAACATTCCAGTCATAATACGGTATTTCCTCTTGTGCAAAATAAGCTATCAAATCCTGCATGATATCGTTTTCACATATTGTATTGCTGCTACCTCCAGGAAACCGAACAATTTTACTTTCGACACCTGTCACCTCATACAAATAGTCTCGAAGCCTATTCATATCCTCAACAAATGCATCTGTTGATTGATAAATTTCCCGAAATTTATGACTATATGAATGCATACCAAGAGTATGCCCCTCTTCTACTATGCGTTGATATTCTTCCATATATCGTTCATTCCCACACACAAAAAAAGTTGCCTTTACTCCATATTCATCCAAAATGTCCAATATCTTATCTGTATTTGAACTAGGACCATCATCAAAGGTCAGATATACCCTTCTTATCCCTGAACTCGAACTCCATTTCTGTGCGTTCTGTTCCATATCGTCCCAAACTAGCTTATTCTCCAACGCAACAACATCTGCTGTAGCTTCTGCCTCTGATATTTCTCCTAATTGCATGTTTTCTGTATAAGCTTCCTGTTCGCTACTACCGTTCCAAATACGCACTTCGTTCTGCAATTCCCTAACATCCTTACGAAGCCCTGTCATTTGAAACATCAGTATAACACTAATACTTGAAGGTATTATAACCAAAAGCATAAGCAATACGATGGCACATCTCTTCCATGCGGTGAAACGTTTCTGCTGTTTATCTCCCTCAGCCATCCGCTTCCTAATCACACCTTCCTTTTATTATGTTACTCTGATTGATTATATCATACCAACACAACTTTAGGAAAGAGTATTTTCTAAATAATGTGCTCTTTCCCCTCCAATATATTTTGCTCTTGTTCTGGCACATACAATATGAGCACTGCCGATATATGGATGTTCAATTCTAACAGGAACTGCTACCGCTTTTAAATGCATCCCAATTAGAGTATCTCCTATATCAATTCCACCCTTGGCACGAATCTGTTCTACTGCCACTGGATTCTTCATATTCTTCCATGCCGCTGTTGAAAAAGAACCACCTGCCTTGGGTTGTGGAACTACATTTACCTCTTCATATCCAAATCTTTCAGCAACTGTACTCTCCAATATCAACGCTCTATTTAAATGTTCACAGCACTGTGTTGCCACTTCAATTCCTTCCTTTTGAAAAGCATCATACATTGCCAAAAATACTGCTTCTCCAAGCTCTGCACTGGAAAAAGAACCAATTCCATGTGCCGCAATTTCACTTGTTGAACAACCAATTACTACCAAATCACCTTTTTTCAACTCTGCCTGCTCCAAAAATTCCTCTACTACTCTTATCGCATCTGCTTTTTCCTTTTCAAACATTTTTATATCTCCCTCTTTTTTCATTAACTTAATTATTCATCATCGTAATGATTCAGTACCTTCATAATTACGATACAAAAATCTATTCCAAATTGCTTCGCCTTAAGACATTTACTCCCTTGCATTATGTACTTAAGGTCTCAGCGCCAGTATTCCACTCTTTCCTTAATTTTACCTATTAAATATCCTTATCTAATTTACCTAAACAGAACCATTACCTCTCTATTTCACATAATCTTCTGCTGTTTATAACATTTCTTTACAAATTTTCCAACACTCCAATAGTCTTTCTACTGAATATGCAGCATTTGCCGGGCTCGTAGAAGGCAATGCAACAATATCTCTCTTCACTATTGGTTTCTGATATTTTTGAAACAATTTTGCCGCTGTTGCTCCATTGGCATATATCCTTTCAATCTTAGCATTTTCTAATATCACACTTAAATCCGTCGGAACAACATTTCTTATACTACTATCACTGGATCCAATAATATCACAGCTTGCAATAACATCCCATATCGCAATCCTATGTTGCAACAGAAATTCTTTCTTCTCTTCTATTGTTACTAAAGGCTCACTTCCATAAAGTATCGCTAGTACCTTCCAAAAGCGATTCTGAGGATGACCATAATAAAATTGATTCTCTCTAGATTTTACCGATGGAAATGTCCCCAAAATCAGAATCTTTGACTCTTCATTATATATTGGTTCAAAAATGTGCTCCTGATGAGCCTGTTCATATTTTGTCATCCGCTCTCTCAATTCCTCTACATAATAGTATGAATTTTAACCGCTATCGTCCCACAAGACATTTCAGCACTGGTATCCGTTTTAGAATAACTGTCATCAAATATGATACTACTGTTATAACAACAGCCTGTAACAGATTCCATAAATAATTTGGATAAAAATACATGCCAAATAAATCCCCTGCTTCTACAATCAGATATCCCGATATCATATAAATACCTAGACTATTTTTTCCTATTGCTGTAAGTACCGAAAATCTATACTCCGGTATCATTTTCAATATTTTTCTCCAAAATAATACGAAAAATCCAGCCCCTAAAAATCCGATAAACATTCGATAGAAGTCAATTCCAATCTGTCTTATCACGTCTTTTCCGATAAGTTTATATCCCGATAAATAAATAAAGGAATTTTCATCATACAATAAAAAAAGCCCTAAAAATAGAATACCCGTTATAACAATCCATATCCAATCATTACTCTTTGCCATTCTATCCAAATATTGATTTATTTTTCTCCCTCTTGCTTGCCAGCCTCTATAATAAAATGCTGCAACAAAATAGGGCATCATATACTTATATGCTCCGAGTCCCATACCATCCGGAATAAAAAACAATAATAAAAATCCTATAATATAAAGAACAATAGAATCTCTAAAATAATTATGCATAAAAAAAACAATCAGAAAACACCAAAATACTGCCCACAAAAACCATGCATTTGTCAAAAAACGAATAGTAAAATATTTTATAAATAAGGATATTGACCAAAAAGCTACATACGCCCGTCCTTGTTCTATCCACAGTCGTATATGTTCAATGCTTGTCCATGCTAAAATCGGTACTAGCAGCATCGTACTTCTTTTCCCTAACAACTTCCACTTCTCTGCGTTTCCCTTTGCCTTCTCAATACTATCCCATGCAAAATAGCCACTAATCATCATAAATAGTGGCATATGAAAACTATATATAAATCGATACACTTTATCATAAAAATACATTGTATCCGTTTTAAACTCTGTTCCACTTCCCTCCTGAATACAATGTCCTAGTACAACCAAAAGTATTGCAAACCCTCTCAAAACATCAGGCAACAACTCTCGTTTTTTCATTTTATTCATATCTTATGCCTTTCTTACACCAATGCAATTAACTTACCACAATTCGATTCATAAATCAATAAAGAAGTGCTTAGCAATTTCCTATCACACAAAAAAAGAAAACCTAATAAAATCAAGGTTTTCACAAACAAAAATAGCGAGAGAGGGATTCGAACCCCCGACACCATGGGTATGAACCATGTGCTCTAGCCAACTGAGCTATCTCGCCATTTACCATATATAAGAAATAACTAGTATTTCAAGGAATACAATGTATTCCTTCAAAACCGAACACACAAATCTTTATCAAATGACTTCCGGAATCCTTTCGGATTCTCACTTCCACAATTCTTCCTTTACCTTCCAGGATAAGCCCTCGACCTATTAGTAACATTCAGCTTAATACATTACTG
>JAFSCH010000142.1 GCA_017436865.1 Lachnospiraceae bacterium | reverse complement strand
TGCTTTTAAAGCTATACCCCAAAATCAGCTATTCGGTATCTGATACTACGATATTCATCACTATCGGCTCTATTTTAGAGGTAAATAAAATACGTCAAAGCCTTGAAAAAACTACATTTTAGGCTTGACAGAATAGGAAGGTAAATCCAATGAATCAAGAAAAAGTAATTGTCATTGATTTTGGCGGTCAATACAACCAGCTGGTAGCAAGACGTGTCAGAGAGTGTAATGTTTATTGTGAAATATATTCCTACAAGACGGATATTGAGCAGATAAAAGCGATGAATCCAAAAGGAATCATTCTCACAGGTGGACCAAACAGTTGTTATGAGACAGGTGCGCCAACTTATACAAAGGAACTCTTTGAATTAGGAATTCCAGTATTAGGATTATGTTATGGAGCACAGCTCATGATGCATGTGCTTGGTGGAAAGGTAGAAAAAGCACCTGTCAGAGAATATGGAAAAACAGCAGTTATGGTGGACAAAACATCTGCCTTGTTTGGAAATGTAGCCGAAACTACGATTTGCTGGATGAGCCATTTTGATTATATTTCTCAGATTGCGCCAGGCTTTGCTATTTCAGCGCATACGGCAGATTGTCCTGTAGCAGCAGCAGAAAATCGTGATAAGAAGCTGTATGCAATTCAGTTCCATCCGGAGGTACTTCATACACAGGAAGGAACAAAGATGCTTTACAATTTTGTAAGAGGTGTCTGTGGTTGTGCTGGAACTTGGAGAATGGATTCTTTTGTGGAGAATTCTATTCAGGCAATTCGTGAAAAAGTAGGAAACGGAAAGGTTCTTTGTGCTTTATCCGGTGGTGTAGATTCGTCTGTAGCAGCGGTCATGCTTGCAAAAGCAATCGGAAACCAGCTTACTTGCGTATTTGTAGACCATGGTTTATTGCGTAAGGATGAGGGCGATGAAGTAGAGGAAATCTTTGGACCAAAAGGTAATTATGAGCTCAATTTCATCCGTGTGAACGCTCAGGAGCGCTTCTATGAAAAGCTTGCTGGTGTAGAAGAACCAGAGAAGAAGAGAAAGATTATCGGTGAAGAATTCATCCGTGTATTCGAAGAAGAAGCAAAGAAAATCGGTGCAGTGGACTTCTTAGTACAGGGAACGATTTATCCTGACGTAGTAGAAAGTGGACTTGGTGGAGAGTCTGTTGTCATTAAGTCGCATCATAATGTAGGCGGACTTCCAGACTATGTTGATTTCAAGGAAATTATTGAGCCACTTCGTGACTTATTCAAGGACGAGGTAAGAAAAGCAGGCTTAGAGCTTGGTATACCGGAAAAGCTTGTATACCGTCAGCCATTCCCAGGACCAGGACTTGGTGTGCGTATCATTGGCGAAGTAACTGCAGAAAAAGTAAAAATCGTGCAGGATGCAGATGCAATCTATCGTGAAGAGATAGCAAAGGCTGGCTTAGACAGAACGATTGGACAGTATTTTGCAGCTCTGACTAATATGCGTTCTGTAGGTGTTATGGGTGATGAGAGAACCTATGATTATGCAGTGGCATTAAGAGCCGTGAATACCATTGACTTTATGACAGCAGAAGCAGCTGAGATTCCATTTGAAGTACTTCAGACGGTAATGAGTAGAATTATTAATGAGGTTCGAGGTGTTAATAGAGTATTTTATGATTTGACCAGTAAGCCACCAGGAACAATCGAGCTGGAGTAATCGTGAATGAAATAAGCGGTGCAGATAAAATGAAAGACAAACTAAGTAAGCTTGCTTACGGTAGTTTGTCTTTTGTTTTATCTATAGCGCGCTTGCGCGCGTAGTAAGTGGAGGCAAATCCGCCACTTACGGGTATCGCTGGAAATGAGAATCCTTCATAAGCATATAGAAAAAAATTATCTAATCTAAGTGTTTCTAGGAACAAATATTGCAAAATTATTGATACATGAAAAGTATAAAATATAAATGGATAGATACAGATTAACAGTAATTAAATTATTATAAAATAATTCTTTATTATTGCGTCTTCTTATGTTAGGATCAAGATCCATTACAGCAGTAGGAGGGTTTATTATGTCATTAGCAGAAAAAATTTTTACATGTTTCCAAGGGAAAGAAGATTTTACATTAAAAGAAGCATATCAACAAAATATCAATAAACCAAAAGAAACAATAAGAGCAAGAATCTATGATAATTTGGGAATAAAATTTGAACGAGTAGCAAAAGGAATCTACAAAACAATTGATACTGGTAAAGAAACTTGTGTTGTAATCGAAGGAGATGGAAGAGATTTGGCTATGCTAAAAGATAATTCTATTGATTGTATTTTGACAGACCATCCATGGTTAGATATGAAATCAAATAAAGGTGGAACAAGAGCATTTGCAGTATATGATTGTTTTAAGTACACATTAGGTGACTTTAAAGAGAAAGCAAGAGTATTGAAAGCAGGTTGCTTTCTTGTGGAGATTCTTCCCGCAGAAAATGAAAATAACTATGAATATTTATATCAAATAAAGAAATATGCAAAAGAAGCTGGATTTATTTATTATTCTAAGGTAACTTGGAAGAAAGGAACCTTTGTGAGTAATACAGGAAGAAAAGCTAAGAATTCACAAGATGTGATGATTTTTTCAAAAGGAAAAGCGAGAAATATGCGTATTGATAAAAAGAAAACAGATGCGACAGGCGAAATATCTTTTATGAGCGGTTGTAACGGAATGTTACCGACAATGTTTGATGTACAACCTGTTACGAAAAAGGATAGAATTCATCAAAGTCAGCTCTGACAGGTAAAAATAATTCGCAATAAATGTGCTTAATTTTAGCCATTTTCATTGAGATAAGGTAAAATAGAAGAAAAACTTTATCGCAGAGGAAAAAAATGAGCAGAGAACAAGACAGAATTAAAAAGAAACTAG
>JAFSCH010000073.1 GCA_017436865.1 Lachnospiraceae bacterium | reverse complement strand
CACCACGAGCCGAATCTAACTTGATTTCAGACTCCAGCACACCAGCTCTGCCTTCCATCTTTGTAGCAACGCTACCCTGCACCTGAGCCTGTGCCATTGCAGAATCAGCAGAAATAATAGCTGTCATACTTGCCTGTGACAGACCTGTACTTTGTTTTCCGGCTTTCGGAGCAGTTTTCTTACTACCACCAAGCATATCATCCATAGAAGATTTCTTTGCCTGTTGCTCTTTTCTCTGCTCAATCTGGTGCTGTCTTAACTGATTATTCAAATCTGTAATCTGCTGCTGTATTTCCTGTCGTTTCTTCATTTTTTCTTCAATGCTCATATCTTTGTTGGCAGAAAGCTCCTGCAACTGCTTCTGAGCATTGGCAATCTGATTCTGCAAATTCTTGCTAACAGAATCTGTTGCCTTCGTCATATTCATCCCACCCGCAGGTGTATTTGCTCCATTTAAACCGTTAATTCTCATATCCTATTACCTCCTGTTATCTACATAAGCGAAGCCATTGCAAACATATTCTCTTCTTCCGGTGTTGCTTCTCTATCTTCCACCTGTCCCATACGGTTCTGTGCCTGAGCCATTAAAGAATTTACTTTTTCCATTTCCGACTCATCGCACCATCCTTTTTCAATGCCTGCTTTTACTTCCTGCATATCGCCTTTTATTTCAGCTATGACCGCCCGTAACTGGCTTGTAGTCTTTGCCGCAGCAATCTTTCTTGCAGTCTTGCCGACATTTACACCAACACTACCACCTATGGTCTCGCTCTCTTTCTCAGCGTCCTCCGCAATTTCCGATTCCTCTGTTTCTTCCGCCTTTACATCCTCCTCCGACCATTTCACATGAAATCCTTTGAAACGGTCACCAAAATGTTCTTTAAGCTCTGCTTCCGCTTTTTTTCGCTCCTCCAACTTCTCTTGCCTGATTTTCTCGGCATTATCTGTCATATCCTGTAATACCGTACTTTGCTTTATGGGTCTGCTGACTCCCCAGCCTCCCCAATTACCATCTTCATCACAGAACCACCCTTGACTAATCATCTCTCGCCCATTAGCAAGTTGTTGCTGTCTAAATCTCCTAGAAAAATCATTTAAAAACTTAACATCTTCTTCAAATTGCTTTCTTGTAGCTTCATCCGTTCCCAGCTTACCTAAGAACTTAGGATTCACAACAAAATTAACATCTGATGAATTGCCATAAGTCTGTCCGTAACTAACTGTGCCTACAAAAAACTTTGTTCCACTAATTTGCTTCTCCAACTCTTGAATATACTCAAGTCCTGCTGATACAGAATCCGGTATTGTCTTTTCGTAACTTACTCCTTCCTTCTGCACCGCAGTTTGGGAAACAGCATTTTTAGTATCATCTGTTTTTAAATCAGCCGTGTAATCATTTTGTACCGGGTACAGGTAATTACTTCCGATTCCCTTTACTGCCATACGCATCATCCTCCTTGAAATATTGATTAGAAATCCGTTTCTCTATACACAGACACTTCTGTTACTTCCTATTTCGGAAGATAAAACTTCATACTAAATAGACTTGTTGTGAAACGACCTTTTTATGTTGTGAACCAAAAATAAAAGACACAATCCATACCTTTTTGTACAGAATTGTGTCCATTATTTCTTATTCAACCATTAACATAACCGTCAATGTAAAGCTGTTTTCATCCTGACTTATATCTATGTCCCCATAGTATTTCTGAGCCACTTTACGGATATTAGCAAGTCCATAACCATGACTGCCCTTATCTTTCTTTGTGGTTTCCGGCAACCCGGTTTCATCATCTACTTCCACATACTTGCTAATACAGTTCGTCACCTCTAGCATATACGCATTTTTCTTACGATAAGCAGATATGGAAACATAAGGATTTTTACAACCATTTACCCCTTCAAACGCATTGGTAATAGCATTGTTTAATATAACACTGACATCAAACGCATTGATACCTGTGTCCGTTGGATACATAAACTGGCACCTGAAATCAATTCCTTTTTCATCAGCTTCTTTCTGCTTCTGCGTCAGAATCACATCGGTAACAGGATTTCCTGTCTTAATTTCTGCCACACTCTCACTCCATGCCGATTTCAGTTCAGCCATGTACTTTTCAAGTTCTTCTGTCTCATTTTTCATAAAGAGATTTTCTAATACTGAAATATGATTACCCATATCATGCTTTAATGCCCGAATATCTCCATACAGCTTTTCCACTTCATTGATATGCTGCTTTGTGTTCTCTATCTGCTCTGCCAATAGCAAATTCACATTTTCCTCCCGCTGTTTTTCCTTTATCCTCTGGTAAATAATAACTGCAATAAGGATAGCCGCAAAAGAAACGATCTGATATATCACCCGTAAAAAAGTATATCCCGGATGAACATTCCACACATAATTTCCTGTATCTTCTACATACACATTGGAAAAGAAATTAAATGTAAAATATCCTACCATTACAGTCAAAAGAGTTGCAAAAAGTAATATCAATTCTTTTCCTGATATATCCTCTTTTTTATTCACATACACCTTATGAATTAACTTAATTACAAGCCACATAACGACTATGGCTACACCGTAATAAATCAGTTCCACAACGATATATGCTATCAGTTGCTTTAACGGTTCCGTAAGCATATATGGTGTGTTAATAAACAGAGCAAACATAATATCTCTGAGTACCAATGTCACACCATAAACCATCCACCGAATCAAGTACATGGAAATCGCTAAAAAGATTTTCTGCTTAATCTTTTTTCTCTCTGTCAGGCACATCGTAATCCAAGCCACAAAAATCCCCAACAGATATGGGTAAGTCATCTCCTGTGGTACAAGGTAAAATACAAGCATTGCCAATGAATAACTAATTCCTACGCAGTATGATTTTCTATTTATAAATGGCTTTACAAACCGATAAACCAGCCAACCTTCTATCAATATGTTGATGATAGCTATTGTTTTATTTGCTATTGCCCAATATGTTTCTATATTTTCCATAAGCAACTACCCTTTCCTCTGATTGTACTTCATGTATTTTTTTACAAAGTCCGGGTAATTCTGCTTTGCCATAAGAGCAGTTCCCTTTTCCAGATAAATGGTGGTGGCATCATATTTCTCCACATACTTAAAATTCACAAGATATGCCCTGTGCGGTCTGAAAAAACTGTCCCCTGCTACCGCCTCAAGGTCAGACATTTTTCCGTAATACTCAATTTCATCGTCTAGTTTATGAATAACCACTTTACGATTGAACACCTCTGCATAGACAATATCCTCTATCACTACCTTTGTGTGAACCCCTCCATTGTTGATCATCACATAATTTGCTTCCGGCTCTCGCACATCCATGTCCTTTGAAAGTAACTCATCTACAGCTCTGCAAAGTACATCTTCAAACTTTGTATCATCAATGGGCTTCACAATATAATTAAAGGCTCCTACATCAAATGCCTGAAATACATACTCCTCCACCGCAGTCACAAAAATAAGTACCACCGTTTTGTCCTTTTTGCGAAGTTCTCTAGCTGTTTCCATACCGTCTCTGCCTGACATTTGAATATCCAAAAACAGTATATCTATATTCTTATCTGATAAAAGCAGTTCTTCTCCGGACGAAAAGAAAACAATCTCTGCCTCCGGATATTGCTTTAACACCTTACTTGCTATTAACTCCCTGATGTTCTTTTCATCATCGCATATCGCTATACGCACAAACTCACTTCCTTTGCAATTCTTATACTGCTATTATATCGGAACTTATACCCTGTTTCGATACCTAGATGTTGTGAAACGACCTTTTTATGTTGTGAAATAAATATGAGCCGATAGGATTTTACTCTATCGGCTCAAAACACTTTTTACCCAAAATAAATTATTTCTTATATCCTACAACTGATACCAGCGAATCTTGTCGCATTAGATATGCAACCTGCCTTCCTTCTCTTAACAAATCATTTATTAACTCAACTGTATTACTTTCCGCATTATCCGGAAGCTCATGCACTACCGTATAAGTATCATCTATTACTCCCTCACAGGACTTTAGAAATATGTCCTCTATCTGTTCTATACTTAATTCGATAGCTGGCAAATTTGAAAAAACATCTAATACTCTCATGATTCAAACCTCATTCTATTACTTCTGACTGTCTACATACTGATTTGCAGCTTTTATCAAATTCTCCACAAAGCCATCCGGGATATATTCCGGTTCGTAATACTTAATATCTCCATATCCTAATTCCTGCTTTATCTTCTGTAAATCATTGACAGCATTTGCGACTTTTACACTTTGTTCCTGATGTTCCTTGCCAAAACGTGATTCGACAAAAGAACTAAATTCACTTAACAGAATAGACAGCTCATCTTCTTTAGACAGCTTTCTATATCCATCTTCGGTTGTATCATCCGCAATAAATCTTACCCTGTCACCTTCCTTATACCCAGATGTAATCTCATCACAGATTCCTCTAAACTCCTCCAACAATATTTCGCCCTTTTTCTCTATTGTCAAATTACCATCGGACTTATCCTCAATGAACTGCACAAAACTATCCTGCATTGCCCTTGATAATCTGTTTGTGAAACTCTCCACAGGCTGATGCTCCGAAATATATTTCAGTTCTTCCGTTTGCTTTTGTATATCTACGCTACCTTTCATCTTGCTGCCATGTAAAGCACGCAACCCTTCCTCTGAAATATTTACCTTGATAGCCGGAATATTTTTACCTGCTTCTGTATCACAAAACCTTACAGGCTGATTATTTTGTTGCTTAGCCATTTCAAACAAATCTATATTTGGTTTCTGATAAGTACCATTTACATTTCCATACAAATGAACTGCCATGTAATCACCTCCACTTTTCCATATCTAACTCTTTATATGGATAAGTCAAATCTAATTCCTACTTCTCCTCCGGACACTTTATTCCAATCGACATTTTTAATTTTTTCTATCAGTTCTTCTTCCGATGAAGCCTCTACAACTACCTTTTTTACAGAAAGATTGTCATTCTTCTTATAGGAATTTGCCTTCTTATCTTCATTTTTCTCTGCTACTTTCTTTTCTTCAGCACGTTTTTCACGAAGCTTCTCTATATAATCCTTTTGCTTTTCAGACATCTTTTCTAACTCAGCAAAGATTGACATACTACCATCATCATTGATAGAAACTGCCAGTTTGTTTATGATTGTATCATTGACTCCATCTTTTCCCCATGCTCTTTCATATCCAAACTGCTCACAGATTCTGTCTGTCATATCCACTATTGTATTCACACGACGCATCTTTTCACTTGCATACTTCTCGTCAGTAGCCATTCTTTCTAACTCAGAGCTTGAAAAAATAACAGAATACTCCTTATTGCTTTTATCAAGCAATGCACTTCTGTCATCTCCTTCATCAGCAACAATAAAATCATAATCTCCATAAGTTTTTCTGAGATTATCCAAATAATTTTTTGCCTTACTCGACAATTTATTCTCGCTGGACTTTACCGCCTGCTCTGAAGCAGTATTATTTTTTGCCTTGACCGTACTTTCCTTTTTCTGCTGAACCGTATTCTCATAATAACCAGTCGCTGATGTTATACCATGTGTTGTAACCATAATCGCTCCTCCTTGAATTGTATCATTGAAATCCGTTTCATTTTGTTATGTACTACTCATACATTATCAATATTTACATCGGCAAATCTACATAATTTCTTTAATTCCATGCGTGAACTGACCTTTTTATGTTGTGAAATGAAAATAGGCAGTATCTACATATACAACACCCTAAAATAAGGCATAAATCACTCTGTCAAGTTCCTGCTCCAGTTCTGTACGCTTTCTTTCAATCCAATCTGTATCACCATTTCCCAAGCTATAATCCTGATGTAAGTCATGCAACCCTGTAGAAGTGTATGCAATTTCTAAGGTTTGTGTATCACCCGTATCGTATGAATAAGGTTGTAGTAAATCCAGATAATGATGTTTTAAACTGTTTGTATCTACAGCATACATTCCGCTTCCGTGAATGCTGGCTGTATTCCTAGCTCCTATCATATCCCGAACACTGCGACCATCCGGTGTAATAAAATCATCACCCTGCTTTTTACATTCGCAAAGTTTAATCCCATAAAATTCATAAAACAGGTCATTCATATGTCTTTTCAACTGACCTTCTTGTGAAATCTGAGTGCTATTCATCCCATCCTTCGCACAAAAATATATATGTGTATACAAATTCCAACCATTCTCTCCCTGATTTAAGGCATCCTCAATCTGTTTTCTCTTCTCTTCCGCAACATTTCCATTTACAGAAATCTCATAGCTATATGGGTCAATGGAAAAGGTTAGGTTTTCTCCCTCATTAATACAAACACCTGCATCGGATAATATATTCTCAATCTGGCGATTTATCATCTGACGATTAAAAGCATCTTCCTCTGGATCACTGACTTTGCAATTAAATGCAAATTCATCATTTACCCACTCTACCTCCAACATTCTGCCTAGTTCATGGCAACCCGCAAATCCATTATCAAACTTAATCTGATTTCCTGCATTTGATAATTTATCATGATTACTTTGACGTAACTGTTCACATACCCTTTTCACATCTTCCACACTTGCATACTTAGGTGCCTTTGCAATATTTTCATTTTGAATGCAATTACTTTTTTCAAGCACCTCCTCGATGGTATTTTGTTTTTGTATCCCATTTCTTCTATTTTTCAACGAATAAGTGTATCCATTATTAATAATCCAATCATCATTTCCAAATATCGAACCCTTTATCGATGTTGACAAACGACTCATTTCCATACCAGCAGATGAAAACATCGCAATGTCCATTCCTCTTGTTGCTCTTTTAGATGAAGATTGCAATAATCTTAATACTCCTTTTTGCATACTCTCCTGATGTCTTAATGTCATCATGTTTAAATATTCCGTAGACACTCTCATGTGATTCACCTCTTCGATATCTTGCTTAATTTCTGCTTGTTTATATAAAAGGCACATGATTTCCATGTTCAATCCATTTAAATCATGTGCCATCCATTGCTATAACATATATCGACATTTACTCATTTTTCTTTATCCAATTGAACGAAACCCTATCTGAATAGGAACAAAACATTATCTACTGACAGAAATAAGCAGTACCCATGTATAATCCATAATACACTGCCTATACTCCCATCAAGAAACAACTGCATTCTGTCTCCTGTATGTATCATTATTCTTCTGACTCAACTCTGCTTCCACCTGAGCTAATTTTTTCTCCAATTCTTTCACTTTCTTTTCATCGGTTTCAGCCTGTATCTGTTGCTCAAGCTGACGCTTTTCCTCTTTCAATTTTTCAATCTCACGGTCTACTGCATCTGTATTTGTGGTACATTCTTCTGCTTTACCGGTTCCAGACTTCTTTTCAGCCTTTTTAGGATCGTCATACAAAACCTTTGGATTACCATTTTCGTCCCGTCCCATACGATACAGACCACTAGGTTTATTACCACTTTTTTCACTACTGATATACTCATCTTTTGGAACAGGAATAGTATTATTTTCATCACTATCTTCTATCCCCTTTACCGTTTCCCACCTCGACTGCACTTTATCCAAATATTCCGTTGAATAATCCGAATAATTCTCACCTATCTTCATTGACATAAATATCGCCTCCTATACCTTCAAATCAAATCCAGAGGTCATAGATGCTGATGTGTTGCCGGACATCATTCTCTCCGTCATAATCTGTGTTATGCATTCCACACTAGAGCCTGTAAATGTGACTTCAAATTTATCAGCACTCTCAGCCGCTGTCTCTGCTCGTTTCTCAGCCAATTTTTCTTCTGCCTCTTTTTTCTCTGCTCGTCTCTTCGACGCTTTCTCTTCCGCAGCCTTCTTCTCCTGTGCTTTACGCTGTGCATTTTCCCTAGCAATCTTTCCATCCGGATCATTCGTACAGCCACTCGTCATAGTGATATTGCCATTTTCATCAAAAGAAACATTACAATATGTCATAACCGGACTTCCCGGCATAGTTTTCGTATATTCCACAGAACGCTTAATGCACTCTGGAATAGCCGCTAGATTTTCTTCCAAATATGCAGCTTTTTCAGGATTATCCATACACTTCTTTAAAAATGCTCCCGAAACGCTTACTGTTACCGGAACTCCCTGCATAGAAGTTTTCCCTGTATTCATGTAGCTGTACTTTTCCTGCAAATACTTTGAATAATCATTTGTATTTTTAAATCCGGTTTTAATTTCCTCTTTTCTTGTTACTCCCGGTGTGGAAGTTTTCAAATCCATAATCTGTGATGTCACACCATTATTTGTGCTATTTATTTCCATTGACATATCGCTCCCTCCTATACCTTCAAATCAAATCCCGATGTCATAGATGCCGATGTGTTGCCGGACACCATTCTCTCTGTCATTATCTGTGTAATACTTTCTACGCTAGAACCTGTAATTGTCATCTCAAATTTTTCAGCTTTCTCAGCCGCTTTTTCTGCACGCTTTTCAGCCAATTTTTCTTCTGCTTTTTTCTTTTCCTCTTTCTTTTCTTCCCTTATCTTCTCAAGCTTCTTTTCCAGATTTTCCCTTGCTTTCTCTGTTCCGGGATCTGCCTCGACTCTTGTACACAGTTCAGCCGTCATGCTGTCATATCCATTTATCTTAATACTATGACTTATTACCTTTGCACCACGGGCTTCTACCATCGCTTTTGTCTTTTCTACTGTTTCAGGAATTAAAGACAAATTATATTCCAACCACTGTGCAGTCTTTTCATCTTTCGCTGCTTTTGAAATAAGAGAACTGTTTATCTCAACCGAATAATCCTTACTTCTTAAACAATCATATTTTTCTGTCAGATAGTCTTTATACTCCCTAGAATTACTGTATAGCTTTTCTGTTTTTTGTTTATCTGCCGTAACATCTACAGCACTATTTTTCTTTGTTTCTGTAGAATAATCTGTATATGCTCCATAATTGCTACTAATCTCCATTGACATATAAATCACCTTAACCTTTCTGAAATTTACTACTTCTACATCCCTTATCGGAACTTTACAGCATGGATTTCATAGCAAAGGAGTGAACTACTCCGTTTTGGGTGTGAAAAACCTATCCGGCTTATGGCCCGACAGGTTTTCCATTCAACATTATTGTAAGATTAAATATTTGCTGTTCCTGCTTAGAAGTTTCAATGACAATATCAATATCGCCTTTGTACTTCCTTGCACACCTCTGTATATTAGTAAGTCCCATTCCATGAGATTTCTTATTTGCTTTACTGCTCTCCGGCAGACCACTCTCTTTGTTCATTACAATTTCTCTTGCAAAGCTATTCTCCACTTCAACAAAGAAAAGATTTCCCTTCACATAAGAATGTAATGATACATATTTATCTCTTTCCATCTGAGTCGCAGCTTCGATTGCATTTTCCAACGCATTATTCAAAATCACTCCAATATCATACACATCTATCTGAAGTTCTTTCGGATAACTAAAATCTACAAAAAACTTTACCCCTGCTTTGTCTGCTTCCTGCTTCTTTTGATGAATAATAATATCCGTAATCGGATTTCCTGTCTGATAACCAAAATCTAACCTGCTTACGGTTTCTTCCATATTTCTGATATAGTCATTCAGTTCCTCGACATCGGTATTATTTTGTTTCATCACATACTGCGTAATATTATTGATATGCCCTCTCAAGTCGTGACGCAATCCACGCATATCCGCATAAATATCCTGTATCTCCTGTACCTCTTTTTGCATCTGCTGTATCTGATTTTCCAATAAGGTGGCTTTTTTGTTTTCTTCATGATACTGCACCACATTCTGAAAAAGCATAACATTGGCTATAACTGTTCCTAACAACAGAACACATATCACAGGAATCCAAAACAAAGTAGCCGGAATCGTATCATAAATAAGAGTCGTTGTTCCGTTTTCTACGGTAATAATCATCATTTTCAGAGTTATGGAAATACATACTGCCGCAATGCAAGGTAATATCAAAAATACATTTTCTCGAATCTGTAACTGATACTCTTTTCTTACATACTTTTTGTGAATCAATGACAAATATATTCCCAAAATCAACGCATAAAGAATTGCACTGGCAATATACATCACATATAGCATTACATTCGTAACCAATTCTACATGATTATTTGCGACAATCTGCCCCTGCATAATCAATTCATCCAACCACTTTCCTGCAACTGCACCCAATACTACGTTTAATACGCTGGCAATATACTTTACAATCTCTTTTCCTGCTACAAAACTAAAACATACAAATAACTGACTTGAAGTACCTTTACGAAAAAATATTCTTTGCATTCCTACTATTAATGACACATTGATAATAGCACTTATCACGTTATTAAATGGGTAGCGGCTCTGTATGACCTCAAATATAAGCACCTGCATAAGAAAATAGATTATGCTCCACAGAATAACTGTTGACTTTTTATCATGCTTTGGTTTCAAAAATAAACTTGTATATATTCCGCTAAAAATACTGTTGATTATATGTATCAACATGGACAGCAAACTAAACATTTACAATTCCTCCGTCCTTTGCATATCGCATATATGCCTTGATAAAATCCGAATATTTCTTCTGTGCAAGAATGAGAGAGTCACCGTTTATTAAATCAATGGTATCCACATTATAGGCTGTTATTTTTTCCAGATTAACAAGATAGCCTCTGTGACACCGATAAAATGAGTCACCCAGCTCTGTTTCCCAATCATCCATTCTGCCATAAGTATCAATTTTTCCGTCCTTCGTATGGAACACTACTTTTTTATTACTGCTCTCAATATAATAAATATCTTTCAGCAAAACCTTTTTCTGCATACCATTGTATTTGATAATTACAGAAAGTTTTTTCTGCCTATGTTTCACAGATACCTCTTTCAACGCACGATTAAAGACAGTATGGAATTTCTTTTCATCCACAGGCTTTACCAGATAATGAAAAGCGTTTACATCAAAGGCATCCTCCATATACTCCCGGTATCCGGTTACAAATATAATAATACTTTTTTCCCTGCTTCTTTTCTCCTGTTCTTCCCTAATATGCTTTGCAACATCTATCCCCGATATTTCTTTCATTTCCACATCAAGAAAAGAAACCGCAAAATTCTCCTGCGATTTAATCATTTCCTCCCCAGCTTCAAAGGTAACAACCTCCGCATCCGGCTCCTGTTCTCTTATCAAAGAAGCAATTTGTTCCCTTGTGGTTCTGTCATCGTCACAGACCGCTATCTTCATAAT
>JAFSCH010000072.1 GCA_017436865.1 Lachnospiraceae bacterium | reverse complement strand
CACTTAATTTCTAAATGACACTCCGTTATCTTTTCCAGTTCTTCTTTTACTAACTCTGTAAATATTTTAATATCCATAGTACATTTCCTTTCCAAATAATTTTTTTATTAAGGAAGTGATTATATAATAATATCCATACGTGTTCTATAGACGTTATAGCTAGATATACAACCGTTTATTAGAGCTTTTCACGGTTGTATATGGCACTTATGTCAGTTTTTGCAGCGATAACATATCTTTAATTTATCAGCACATTTATATTTTGATGTATTTGTTTACACTGTCAGGTCACTTTCCATTACCACAATAAAAAAGGGAATGTCAATGCTTTCTATCACATTAACATTCCCTATATTTTAGATACCTAACATAGCTTTGTACTTCTCCGCAGCAAGTTGCTTTTTCTCATTATCTGTATGAAGGTATATATTAGCGGTTGTACTAATTTGTTTATGACGTAACATTTTGGAAGTAATAAACAGGTCATTTGTTGCCTGTAACACGTTAGTTCCAAAAAAATGTCTTAAGTCATGTATACGGCACCTTGGTATACCACAAATATCCAAGTCCTTATCATACCACTCTAATAATGTTCTACCATATATGAAATCCCCATCTTCTCTCGTAAACAGCAAATCATTATCCACGTATTTGAATCTATTATCTGATGTCATAAATAAAATTTTGTTCCAATACACATCTTTATGTGCCTTCTGATTGCTCTCTTGCCATCGAATCAACTTTTTTAATGCAATTAGAGTTTCCTCATCAACAAATATACTGCTTTTAGATGCCTTATTTTTCATATCTTCTTTCAATACATATATTTTTTTACGGTCTAATTCTGGCTGAATATTGTTATTTTTAATATACCCTAACGCATGCGTTAGCATGATTTCCCCTGTCTCCCAGTTTATATCTTTTTTCTGTAATGCTAAACACTCGCTTCTTCTCAAACCAGTTACTATTAGTACCCTGTACAACCCGTAATAAATACTGCTTTCTTTTTCATATTCCAAGAACTTCTTCACATCTTCTACTGTAGGTGGAACCACTTCATGTTTCACCTTTCTTGGCATGGTAATATGGTCGTTCGGATTTGAATTTATGAGCTTTCTGCTACACGCATTCTTAAAAGCGCCATTGATAATAGTTCGAACGTTTCTTACACCCCTTGATGACATACCATCCTTAATTTTACGGTTATAGTACTTCTGCATGATATCAGTTGAAATCTTCCCTAATTCTATCTCTGATATAACGTCTTTATAAACATGAGTTTCCAACGTTTCCTCATAGCTTGTATAAGTTGATAGCTGTACTTCATTCTTTTTATAATTTTCCATATAATCCTTTATGAATGTACCCAGTTTCATTTTCGAAGAATCCACATATAGTCCTTCTTGCAATTCCACCAATGCTTTATTCAACTTCTGTTGCACTTCTTTTCTTGTCTTTCCAGACACTGTTTTTCTTTTTCCCAACGCATAGTACTGTCCTACATATGCACCATTTGGTCTTTTATATATTGTTCCTTCTCCTTTACCACGCATACGAACTACCTCACTTTCAAATCTATTTTTCAGGGGGCTATTATAACGCCATTAGCAGCAATACGTCAGCCCCCAAGTTATTATTTACTTAAATACTCTTCTAGAGATGAAACACTAAACAAAATTCTGTTTCCGATTTTATGATACGGCAACTCAAGAGTTCCTTGTTGTATTTCTCTATAGAGCAGCGATTTACTGACACCTAATGCAATAGCGGTCTCCTCAACATTGTATGTTAATCTACTAATGTTCTCTTTCTTCATAAAATGCCTTTCCTCCATTGATTTAAAGTATCATTTTTTCTTTTACTGTTGATTTATCTTCTAATATTTATTTTATTGGCAGGAGTTGTATTGACTCCTGCAATTAACCTAATTTACTTTTTCAATAATGTAAGCTTTTCCATCTGCTGTATCTCTTACAATATAATCTCCTGCCATATCTCCTACCAATTTACAGATTTCAATTCCAGAATAAAGGCACCTCTTCATCCATTCATTGTATAAATCAGTAATCATTATTCTTAAATCCATTGTTACTATGATGTTAGGATTGAATCTCTGTAAATCTCTGATTGCATCGCTAACTAAACTTTTGTTAATATCATACTTCTGAAATGGTGCACCACTTAAATCCGTAATAATTCCAGCATAAAGTTTAAAGTTCTCCATAATCATCATCATGTAACTCTTAATTTGAGGTGTCTGTAAAATGCCATTACAATAAAATTTTGTTTTCTTATCATAATACTTCTCACAGTCTTTAAACATATCCTTTGCGATACCTAAAATCATATACTCGCTGTCTTTTAATTTTTTGTTCTTCTCTTCCATTCTCTTTTCTTCTAAAATCTTTTTTTCTTCCATGTTCTTTTCCTTTCTGCCGTAGGCTTTATCAGCCTACGGACTAAGCAAATTATCTTGTTACTTGTACAAATCATTTTTCTTTTACTTTTAATTTTTTCTCTAATACTTTTTATAAAAATCATAGCGTACTATGAGTTTTCATACTTATTACATACTTTGCCTGTTCTGGTAATTCATAATTGACCCAGATGTATTCTTTTCCAAAATCTCTTTTTTTCTTTCGTTGAGTTGACTTAAGAAGTTCTGCAAGTTTGTAGCACTTCCAACCATGAGGTAACAAATAACGGTCATACAAATCCTCACCTTTCTCATTTTTATATCCACAAAGCATGATTTTACATTTTGCATGACGGATTGTTTTCAAAAGTCTTATTTGCTCTCTATGCGGTAATTCACACGCATATGATTTATCTGCATTTTTCCCTCGTAAATCATGCCTATATGGAGGGTCTACAAAAGCAAATGCTTTGTCGTTATCCTTTATCTTATCAAGCAAATCTATTCCATCCATATTGAGCACTTTCACATCCTTAAGTCTCTCGTAAGCCAACGGAATATTCTGACATATACTATTGCGATATGCTCTCGTATCTTTATATGCCTTGGCTGTAAATGTTTGTCTTATGCAATTAAAGCTTTGCGTAATCAACGTATAAATCTGAACTGATTTATCAACATCATCAAGTCCTTTATATTTTTTCTTTTTCCACTGCATAGCTTCATCAAAAGCCCATTTCTCATACCAGAGATTACACAACTTATCTACAAGCAGCTTTCCCTTTTCTCTATCTGCTAATGTTCTCATAAAACAAACCAACTCCGAATCCAAGTCATTCAAAACTTCTAATTGACTACGAGGATGATTCAACAGTACAGCTCCCGAGCCCATAAAGGGCTCGTAATATGCTATATGTATCGGTATCAGACTGTTAATTAGATCTACGACACGCAATTTTCCACCATACCATCTATAAACTCTGATATTCATTAGTTATATCTCCTCATCTGCCTGTTCTTCTTTCATTTCTTCTGCCATTACAATTTTGAAGTAATGGATTTTTTCTCCCTTTATACTGACGAGCGTATCATATGGACGGTTCGGAGCATTTAATAAGACACCCATAACTTTTAGAAGCTTCAATATTTCCACCCTCTTGCTGTAACCAATGTTATCTTTTTCGGATTTAATAAATACATCCATTTTGGTTGTTTTCATATATCCAAACCCATCTTTAATGAAACACTCAGCCTTTGGATTATCCTCTAATTCTTCTGCATTATCTCTGATAAAATTGCTAATTACATTATGTAATTCTTTTGGAGTTGCTTTAGTATATTCCGTAGAATACTCCTTTCCTTGATTTAATAAACTCTTTAATTCATTAGCGACTGCAATACAATCATCTCTGGTAAAATCGCCTTCATAATTCATTAGAAAATCACATGCATTATTCTTAAGTAATGCTTGTCTTTTTATTGGTATTAACGTTGACATACTTCCATCAGGACTTACTATATATATTTCAATTGAAACTCTCTTACTGCTCAAATCTCTAAATATTGCTACATAAATTTCATATCCCCATGCATTTGTATATACTTTTATGCTTGTGCTCTTTGTAATTACCTGCTCTGCTACTTTTTTTGCCATTTTTCTCTTTCTCCTTTTTAATTGTAATTTTCCCTTTCCACTGCTAGCTCCACTACCTGCTGTGTCATTCACAGTAGGAACAGGGTTTGATACAATCCTTACAGGTTTAGGATTTTTGTTATTTTGTGAGTTTAACCTCACAGAAGTAGTAATATTACTAATTTAAGTACCTTTGTACTTCTTAAGTAGTTGTCCTCTTGACAATTGTATCTTCTCACACTTGTGTTTTCTTGTATTGTACACATCTAAAAAAATATAAAAAAAGTCTGAAACGCTTTATTTTTAAGCATTTCAGACTACATCTAATTTTTTAACGCCTTTTATACACTTTGTGTTTTTTATATCTATCTGTGTTTATAGGTGTGTTCCCTCTTGTTTTTCCGTGTTTATGTCTGTGTTTTCTATTTTTCTCTTTTCCTTAAAATCATTATTACATTTTGTAAAATTCTCTATAGGTCAATACGGCATCAATTCTCTTTATAAGCTTTTCTGCATTACCTCTCAATTCAATTAATGAGTTCTCTTCACTTTGTTCAAGTAATACAATTCCAACTCCATCTATTAACTCACTAATAGTATCTATCCTCTTTTTTTCCTTCTTGCTAAAGTTTTCGTTTCTATATTGTTCTATTATGGTCTCCTTTAACCATACAATCATTTTATTCCTCGTATCACTCTCATCATTAATTTTCAATACACGCACTACTGTATCTCTTATACATTTCCTTATTCCTATTACAATATCATATGTATCAAAATTCATATTAAAGCTTGTATCCCAGTCATAATTTGCAATCTCATCATTATTAAACCAAACCTTTTTATCTGATAAGACTATATCTATTTTTCCCCGACCTTTTATTTTTGCACTAGATACCATTTTAGCAGTAACACTCCCCAATGTATTCCTATGACATAACTTGCTGATATTTTCTCTTCTAGTTGCCAGAAGTTCGTATATAATGTCCACCCTATCTATATTAGGATACTTTTTTGTTTTATCACTATTTTTCTCTTCTGCTAGATATTTTCTTACCTCTTCATAAACAGCTGTAAATATTATCAAATTCTTAGCCAGTATTATTCTTTCTTTGTCTGTACGCACCTTGTTAGTCTTAGCCACTAATGCCATTTTACTATCTCCATTCTATCTGAATACTCTCTGCAACACTACTTTTTATTCTTTATCTCAAATCTTGTACCATTACATCCTTCATTGAAGCACCTAATATCTTTTTCGCAATTCTTCTTACTTGCATGAAAACTTACACCACATTTAGGACATATCATTCTGAACAATTTATTCTTATTGTTTTCATCATCTTTAACCCTAGGTTTACCTACAAACTTGTCTTCCAAAAGTCCACTCTCTTTTAATGCTTTGTAAAATATCCCATTCGTCTCAGCAACAAAATGATATCTACGACTTCTTTTTTCATTTTCACTATTCTGTTGCTTTTCTTCAAAGTAAACACCTTCTTCTACTCTAATGCCATACTCCTTACATATTGCTATACCATCTTTATTGATATATATACCATCATTAGAAAACAGCCCTAACTTCTTCCCCTTTTTCTCTCCACGCGCTTCTTTACTCTTTATAATCTCCTCATCAGCATATATCATCATTCCTTGCATTAAGGCTGTATATATCGCAAGCGTGCTTTCCCCTAAAAATTTGTCAGATAGCAGGATTGCGTAATCTTTTTCCCCGTCTTTATTCTCATTTTTTACATCTTCTGAACTGGCTTCATGTTTGTTCATTTCAAACTTTACCTCTGCCCTCATTTTAGAATTAAAATCTATATATGGCATATTAAGTTTATCTGCAAAAAATCTTCTATTTAATATCTTAAATGCCCTTTCTAATCTTTTGATATCAACAGAATTATGAATTTCATTTTCACTATAATTAGGATTTACATCATCTATTAATGCAATATCCCATGAACTTCCCTCCATGAAAACACTCTTATATACTTCCGCTATTGTTTTTTCTTTTTTACGCATGTCCTACCCCCATAGTTGTATTTATAATTTACTATAACTTCTTTCCAGACATATTTCCACAATTTCACAGACAAATCTTCTTTTTCCCATAATCAATCCTAGCTCTACAATGTACCATTTTTCATAAAATAAACAAACAGCAGACATTTAGCAGACACTACTCATTTTTTATACTCCCCTCAGAAAAATTAGCAGCAACAAAAAAGGCTCAAACCCTTATATACTTAAAAGGTTTGAGCCTAATACTACTGCGGGTGACAGGAGTTGAACCTGCACGGTCGCCCGCCAGAACCTAAATCTGGTGCGTCTGCCAATTCCGCCACACCCGCATACCTTTGCGGTAATGCACGTTCCTTTTCATAGAACGTGCTTAATTATCTTATCAAATACTTATGTAAATGTCAATGGTTTTTCATATAATTTTTGTTACCATTTATACCGCATCCGGAATCTTGGTAATTACCTTCTTATAAATAGCAATTAGGAAAATGGTAGACATCAACAATGACATCAACTCTGCAATCGGGAATGACCACCATACAAGCTGCAAACCACCAAGCTTTGCCAAAATAAAGGCTGCCGGAATTAAAACAACAAGCTGTCTTGCGATAGAAACAATCATACTATACATACCATTTCCAAGTGCCTGGAAAATAGATCCTGTAATGATACAATACCATGCAATCAGAAAATGAATTCCAATAATACGAAGTGCCGGAACACCAATCTCTATCATCTCTGGCGAAGCATCAAACAATCCAAACAAAGGAACTGGAATAAACTCAAAAGCTAGAAATCCCAAAAGCATCAAACAAAACGCATATACATAGCTATATTTTGCCGCTTTGATCATACGACTTCTTTTTCCCGCACCATAATTATATGCAACAATCGGCACTAATCCATTATTCAAACCTAATACCGGCATAAAGAAGAAACTTTGAAGCTTGAAATAAACACCAAATACCGCTGTTGCTGTTGACGAAAATCCAATCAGAATCAAGTTCATACTATAAGTCATAACGGAACCAATCGACTGCATAATAATGGATGGCAAACCTACCTTATAAATCTTTCCGATGGTATCCATATCTGGTTTGAAGTTCTTCCATGAAAACGTAATCTCTTTATTTTTTGCAAGATTAAAGTACATAACAAGAGTACCACCTACTAACTGCCCAATAACGGTAGCAAGTGCCGCACCTGCAACACCCATTTTCGGCAATCCGAACATACCAAAGATCAGAATCGGATCCAAAATAATATTCGTAATTGCACCTAAGCCCTGTGCTATCATACTGTGAACCGTCTTACCTGTAGCCTGCAGTAGTTTCTCACCAATCAACTGTACACATAACCCCAAAGAGCCAAAACATACAATAGAGAGATATTCTATTCCCATTTTTAGAATCTCTACATCTGCCGCTTTCACCTGACTTTCATAAAATGGACGAACAACTACACCCCCCATAACAACAAACAACAAATAATATATTATGGATAACAACATTCCGTTCATTGCAGTTTTATTCACACGTTCATAGTTCTTTTCACCTAACTGTTTTGCAAGCAGAGCATTGACACCTACTCCAGTTCCTACACCAATAGCAATAATCAATGTCTGTATCGGAAATGCAAGTGAAACTGCCGTTAATGCATTCTCGCCAAGCTTGGCAACAAAAATACTGTCTACAATATTGTACAATGCCTGAACCAACATGGATGCCATCATCGGCAATGACATATTTAATAACAATTTATTTACAGGCATAACACCCATTTTGTTTTCCTGGACTGCAACATTCTGTTCCTGACTCATAAACTCCTCCTGCAATTCATTATCTTCCACGGCAACTATTTGTCCTTGCTAAAATAGTACCATTTTCACACAGTTTTTTATATTAGCATAAGATTCAGCAAAAAACAAGCCTACATCCTTAGGATGTAGGCCCAAAACAGACTATATATTAAATACGAGTCTCTACAAAAATTGCATAAATTGCCTTAATTGCAGTTTCAAAATCATCATTATCAACACCAATAATAATATTTAACTCACTAGAGCCCTGGTCAATCATACGAACATTTACGTTTGCATGGGCAAGTGCTGAGAAAATTCTTCCTGCAGTACCTCTAGTAGCTTTCATACCACGTCCTACAACAGCAATCAAACCAAGGTCTGTCTGAATATCAATATGATCCGGATTTACTGCCTTATTAATACCGGAAAGTACGTTCTGCTCCTTCTCTTCGAATTCAGACTGGTGAACCATTACACTCAAGGTATCAATACCTGATGGCATATGCTCAAAAGAAATTCCATACTCTTCAAATACTTGGAGAACTTTACGGCCAAAACCAACCTCTGAGTTCATCTGGTCTTTTTCGATATTGATAGAAGCAAATCCTTTCTTACCAGCAATACCAGTAATCGTATACTTAGACTTTTGGCATGTATGACCTACAATCCATGTACCTGCATCCTGTGGAGCATTGGTATTCTTAATATTGATTGGAATACCTTCCTTTCTTACAGGGAAAATAGCATCTTCATGAAGTACAGATGCACCCATATAAGAAAGCTCACGAAGCTCACTATATGTAATCATCTCAATTCCTTCCGGTTTATCAATGATACGAGGATCTGCTACCATGAAACCTGATACATCTGTCCAATTCTCATATACATCAGCCTGAACTGCTTTGGCAACAATAGAACCTGTAATATCTGAACCACCTCTTGAGAATGTCTGAACGGTTCCATCTTCCATTGCACCATAGAATCCCGGAATAACTGCTCTCTCTACATCTTCAAGTCTCTTAGATAATAACTTATTGGTTAATTCTGCATCAAATGCACCAGCTTCATTAAAACGAATTGCTTCTGCAGGATCAACGAATTCATATCCTAAATAATTTGCCATAATAATACCGTTTAAATACTCTCCACGGCTTGCTGCATAATGACTTCCTGCCTTCTTCTTAAAATTATCAATAATTTTATTGAACTCTGGTGTTAAGTCAAGATCTAATCCTAAACCATCAATAATTTCCTGATATCTAGCTTCAATCTTTGCAATTGCTGCTGTGAAGTCATGATTCTTCTCAGCCATCTCATAACAGCCATAAAGCATATCTGTTACTTTTGTATCTTTATCAAAACGCTTACCAGGTGCTGAAGGAACAACAAATTTTCTATCTGCATCTGCATGGATGATATCGCCAACCTTCTTGAACTGTTCTGCACTTGCTAATGAACTTCCACCAAATTTTACTACCTTTTTCATGTTCTACATTACCTTTCTCGCCTTAATTACTTCATAATTATGAGGCATCTTTGATGTCTTGCAATAATCCGTTTAAAATCGCTTTCAGCGATGGGATTTTTGCTTAGTGTATCATTTTCTCACGGTCTCAGCAGTATATGCTTCGACCTACCCGAATAGTTACATTACTTCTCAAATAACTTATCTATTAATTTATGACCTTCCGCCACATAATTACCACTTGCTGTTGCTTCCTTTTCGCTATAATCCCAGCTTCTCTTCTCTTCTGCTGTACTATCATAAAGCATATAAGGAACTTCCTTGTCTGTATGAGTTCTTACACGAATCGGAGTTGGATGATCCGGAAGCACCAACATTCTGAAATCTACATTCTGTTCTTTCAGTTTGCTCTCTAACGGCCCAATCACACGCTTATCAAGATTCTCAATTGCCTGAACCTTTCTTTCTACACTTCCCTGATGTCCCATTTCATCTGGAGCCTCTACATGCACATAAACAAAATCATAATCCTCTTTGGTAAGTGCATCAACTGCTGCCTGCATCTTTCCTTCATAGTTTGTATGTAATCCACCATTTGCGCCTTCTACTTCCACAACACCCATGGAAGCTCCTACTGCAATACCTTTTAATAAATCTACTGCTGAAATCATCATGCCCTTCTTGCCGGTCTTTTCCTCAAAAGAGGAAAGCATTGGTTTTGTTCCTGCGCCCCAAAACCAACAACAGTTTGCAGGATTCAATCCATTTTTCTTACGTTCTATATTGATTGGATGATCCTTTAAAATCTCATAGCTTCTCTTCATCATATTACGAAGCACTTCATCCTGCGGAAGATGCTGACCAATCACCTGTGTCAGAACATCATGAGGCTGAACCAGATCAATAACCTCACCATTGTCCCAAATCAAGCAATGACGATAGCTTGTTCCTACATAGAACTGATACATTTCATTTTCCAGCTCTTTTCTTACTGCTTCCAATAAGATTGCACAATCCTCTGTTTCAATTTCGCTAGAACTATGATCGATAATAATCTTCTCTTCGAACGGAACATCATCATCAGAAATTGTAACAATA
This sequence comes from Lachnospiraceae bacterium, assembly GCA_017436865.1. Lineage (GTDB taxonomy): Bacteria > Bacillota > Clostridia > Lachnospirales > Lachnospiraceae > COE1. The sequence goes on along the minus strand of JAFSCH010000072.1, from coordinate 4,443 downwards.
TTACATCTGAGTGCAACATCTGTATCCTTCATCGGAACACCAATGCTTAATGCTTCCAACGGTGAACGTCCTGAATAATATTTCTTTGGGTCATAACCAAGTACAGAAAGATTTGCTGTATCAGAACCCGGTTTCATTCCTTCCGGTATCGTATGTACAAGACCGATCTCTGAAAGCTTGCTTAAACGGTCAAGATTAGGAGTATCCGCATACTCAATTGGTGTCTTTCCACCTAACTGTTCAATTGGCTCATCTGCCATACCGTCTCCAAGGACAACTACATATTTCATAACTTTTTCTTTCCTTTCTCCTCAGCAAGTTTGCCTCCCTGCAAACTTGGCAACCAAAAACTCTTTTCTATATGCTTTCAGTTTTTAGTCCATACGAATCATATTGATTACGTTTCCAGCCTTTGCAGCTTTTGCTTTGTATTCGCTTTCTGTCATTTCTTCTGTAACGAATCCGCATTCATCAGCGCTTACACTTTCAAGGAATTCTACCTTTCCAAAGTTCTGTTCAATTGCAGTCTTATCTGTAGAAGCTACACGAACGAAAAATCTTCTGCTTGCGCTATCGATTGTAGAAATCTCTAGCTTTTCATCTTCCCATACAATATTTACATGCTTTCCAAGATGCTTTGCACAGTCAATAACGTCTGCTACAACAGCACTTGCAGTTGCAAGCTTTCCTGCACCCTTTCCGTAATACATGGTATCTGCTACCATGTTACCTTTTACAAGAACTGCATTAAATACATTCTTTACAGAAGATAATGGATTCTCTGAATTAACAACAAATGGAGCTACCATCGCATAATACTTACCATTCTTGTTTACACTCTTTGCAAATAATTTGATTGTTGAATCCATCTGCTTTGCATAAGCAAAATCAGCCTTTGTAATCGCTGTGATGCCTTCTGTATAAATGTCAGCAAAATCAACATTCTTTCCATATGCAAGTGAAGTAAGAATCGCAATCTTTCTTCCTGCATCATATCCACATACGTCAGCTTCAGGATTTGCTTCTGCATAACCCTTTTCCTGAGCACGTTTTAATACCGCTTCAAAATCCGCTCCATCTAATTCCATTTTTGTAAGGATATAGTTGGTTGTACCATTTAAGATACCTGTAATAGATTCAACTTCTTCCTGTGCAAGAGAAGTTATAAGAGGTCTGATAATTGGAATACCACCACCTACACTCGCTTCAAAGAGATAACTACAATTATGAGCCTTAGCAACCTTAATTAATTCAGCACCATGCTTCTCTACTAATTCCTTGTTAGATGTACATACACTCTTTCCGCTCTCTAATGCACGCTTTGTAAATTCATAAGCTGGCTTTACACCACCCATTGTCTCACAGATGATAGCAACTTCAGGATCATTTAAGATTATCTCAACATCATGTACCAATACATCCTGAACTGGATCATTCTCAAAATCACGAAGGTCAAGAACATATTTTACCTGAAGCTCATCACCAAGCTTCTTCTGAATTGTCTCATTATTCTTATTAATTACCTCGAAAACTCCACTTCCTACTGTACCGTATCCAAAAATTGCAACTTTAACCATTTTTTCATTCTCCTCTTTCATCTTTATAATAAATTATTACCTGCGAAATTGTGCTTCTGCACAACTTTTGCAACACGAACATTGTTCGTGTTTTGAAAAAACTTCTGCCTATGGCTTTTTCTAATTGTAAAGCTTTCATATATGACTTTCCAATTTCTATTCTCTTGCTAAAACTTTTACGTTGTGCACACCCGTTTTCTTTTCCATCTCAAGCACCATCTCTGACACATCTCCTGTTGTGTCAAGAATCTGAATACTCAATGACAAGGAAGCAATTCCATTAATCGGAATCGTTTGATGGATTGTTAAGATATTGGCACCAAATTCAGCCACAATCTTCAGCACATCCGATAACAACCCCGGTTCATCATTCATCTGACAAGACAATGTAAGTGTAGTCCCTTGTGCAGAATCATGGAATGGAAAAATATCATCCTTGTATTTATAATAAGAACTTCTACTGATACCAACCATATCAACCGCTTCTTGTACAGACGCCGCTTTTTGTGTGTCTATCAGCCGATTCGCTTCTACAACTTTGAGTAATACCTCTGGCAAAGCTCTCTGCTTCACAACAAAGTATACCGTTGTGCTTTCCATATTCGTCCTCCAAAAACATTTATTCTTCCCACAAAAACACTTTTTCTTTTCTGTTTTCGTATTAAAGACATTTGTTCGTCACTGTGATACATAATAGCATAACGCACAAAAAAGTGCAACAGTTTTTGTTGCACTTTTTTCCATACTTTTGTTCTTGTATTTTCTCTACTTCTCATCCTTACGATAAAGCTCTAATTCCATAAAATCTTCTTTCGGTAATGGACGCGAATAATAGTAGCCCTGATATGCCTTAGAAGGATAATTTAACATATAATTTTTTAATCTTTCTGTTTCGATTCCCTCTACACAGACATCAATGTTCAGCTCCTTGGCGCAAGTCATTATAGCTTTCACAATAGACTGATCCGTCTGATTATGCTCAATCTCTGAAACAAACCCTCGATCTATCTTTATACAATCTATTGGCAGTTCCCGTAACAAATTTAAAGATGAAAATCCCGTTCCGAAATCATCCAATGCTATACATATTCCGTATGATTTCAAAAATATAATCTCATTTTTCAAAAACATCATATCTAGCAGCCTACAACTCTCAGTCAACTCTAAACACAAATGCTCTGGTGGAAATCCCGTGCTAACCAAAAGGCCAACAAGCATATTTCTAAATTCACTTCGCTCCAACTGCGCATAAGACACATTTACATTAATCATCATATCCGGATGTTCTCTCAGAAATTCTTTTCCATCTGTCATGGCTTGTTTCAAAATCCAATTTCCTAAATCAAAGAAAGAAGAATCCTTTTCAATCCATGGAATAAATAATCCAGGCGGCACCTCACCATAAGGTTCTTTTTTCCATCGTAATAATGCCTCTACTCCAATCAGTTTTCCTTCTTTTGGTGATACAATTGGCTGATAGCACAAATAAAATCCACTACAACGCTCAATAATACTATTTCTTAATGCATGAATCAGTTCCACCGTATGCTTATTTTTATCTACTTCATTATTCTCTACAACACACAACTCCCCATGTCGTTCATTTTTAGACACACTCAATGCATACCGCGCCGAAGCATGAATTACATGTTCATTAATCATGTAATCCTCTACCACAACAGCGCCTCCACATACCGCCAAAGACACATGGGTTCCCTGTACCATCAAACGATTCTTTGCCTGTTCTTGAAGTCTTAGATAATAATCTCGAATATCATCTATATTAAGCTGTGTTGTAAGAACCGCAAAACGTGTTCCATCCATACGAAAGATTTTCCCTTGGTCTTTTAGCAACTCATACATACTAGATGCAAAAAGTTTCATCGCTTCGTTACCAAAAGTATAGCCATATAAGTCATTGACATCTGAAAAATGTTTAAACCCTACCATCAACACACAATACTTCTTACCACGCTCACGCAATCCTTTAACCGCATGAAGAAACTCATACAAATTATACAACTGTGTCATGGGATCAATGTTATTAATTACCCCTTGGCTCGTAATCGTACCTGCAAAAAATGTGGGATTCCCTGCTTCATCATCAATCACAACGCCACTACATGAACAGAAAATATAATTTCCATTTCTATCCTTGGCACGATACTCTACATCATGATTCTTTTTCCTTCCTGCAAAAACAGCATCTATATCCTCTCTATAACGCCGTCTATCTTCTGGATGAATATGAGTCTCCCAAATAACTCCCGCATTTTCCATATATTCGCCCGGCATACCAAAATCATCCACAGCATTTTTAGACCATCTTGACATGTCTGTCCACATATCGCACAGATAAAAATACCTTCCTTTTGCTGTTGCCGATAAGGCTTCAAAAATCTTATCAAAATATTCCGAAGTACGAAAACCCATTCCATTCACCCCATTACCAAAAAACTAATGCGTCAATACTAATTATAACACATTTATTTGAATTGCAAATACCTTTTGTTATTTCTATATGTTTATTTCGTCTTTTCCCTATTTTAATTGTTTATAATCAGTTTTGTTATGTATTTTATGCTACAAATTACTTATACACTTGCTTTTCATAAGATTCGTTTTAATATGTAAAAATAGTGCGTGCCAGCGCACGCACTTTGGCAAGAATTTCTGTCGAAATTCTTGTCTAACTACCACTATGTTACAGCAATTTCCTAATATTTAAAAATAGTGTCTTCGACACTTCAGCTCCCCTGCCCCTCAATCTTTGAGGGGTAGGTTTTTCTTTTGCCTTTTTTGTTCTATAATTATTTCATGAACATACTACAAGAAATATTCAAAGATAATTACGAACAAATGATTT
>JAFSCH010000071.1 GCA_017436865.1 Lachnospiraceae bacterium | reverse complement strand
TCGGTCGGGGTAAATAGTATTAACCATCCCGACTAGAACAAAGATTGCAACCGAACAGTTGGGATAAATAGTGCTAATCATCCCGACTGGAACAAGGATTGCGTCCTAGCAGTCGGGGTAAATAGTGTTAATCATCCCGACTGGAACAAGGATTGCGTCCTAGCAGTCGGGGTAAATAGTGTTAATCATCCCGACCGGAACAAGGATTGCGTCCTAGCAGTCGGGGTAAATAGTGTTAATCATCCCGACCGGGACAAGGATTGCGTCCTAGCAGTCGGGAAAGTAGCCTCGCTCGAATATGTCTGCCCGTGAGCAAGCTCCCGCAGCCAATTCGGCTCATCTGTGTATGGCTCACTAAACCTGAATTTAATTAAGGATGCATATAAGCTACCAGAAAGGAGAAACAACGTGACAAAGGAAACATATCTAATTAATGAAGTTGCAAAGGAAGTACATGTCGAATCGCATGTATTAAGATACTGGGAGGAAGAATTGGATATTCCGATTACTAGAAATCGACAAGGACACAGGGTGTACACGCAAGAGGATATTAATAGGTTTGTGCAAATTAAAAATCTAAAAGATCAAGGATTGCAATTAAAGGCAGTTAAGTTGGTATTGAATCAGCTTCAGGAAAGTGAGGATGAAGAGAAGGATATGAAGCAGGACAACCCTTTTATACAAAAGCATGAAACAAAAATGAATAAAGGTGGAGAGATGAACGTGATTCAGATTAAAGAAATGAAAAGTTTAGATAAACGTGAAAGTATGTCTCATAATCGAAAAAATGAATACCGAAATGAACTTACAGTCAGAAGAAAGGAAGAAATGGCAAGAGATGAACAGGAACAACAGGAAAAACTTGCTAGAATGCAGTATTTGATTCAGAAGATGATAGCTGATGCTGTAAAAAGTAATAATAAGATATTGATAAATGAGCTTTCAGAACAAATGAAGGAAAATATTTGTAAGGAAATGGATTATCAATTTCGCTTATTAGAGGAACATGAGGAGGAAAGAGAAGCAGCAAGAGAAGAAAGGGAGGAAGCAAGAGAGAGAGCTCGCAGAGTGGCAGAGGAGGAGCACTATAAAAGAATTGATAGTATGTTGCGAGAACGTCGTTTAAAGGTAGATAAAAGTAAGAATAAAGAAAAGGGTAAAGAACCAATTTTGTTTCGTGCGTTATCAAAATCAAAGGTATAAGAAAAACCCCTTCAGATAACCTGAAGGGGTTTATGTTCGTGGAAATTAAGCCTGTTCAATAGAACCTGTTGGGCAAGCGCCTGCACAAGAACCACAATCGATACACTTGTCAGCGTCGATTTCAAACTTTCCATCACCCATGCTAATAGCGCCAACTGGACACTGAGCTTCACAAGCTCCACAGCAAACACATGCATCAGAAATCTGGTATGCCATAATTATAAATCCTCCTTATATCAAATAAATCTTAGCCATTATAGGCTAAATTCACAGCCATTGAAACAATCTGTCGATTGACAAATCATTTTCATGATAAAAATATTTTAATATAAAAATAGTGGAATTACAAGCGTGAAAGCTAATAATTTAGAAAGTATTCAATATTATACAAAGTAGTTAAAACTAACTATTCTGCCATGTCACGTCGTTCTTTAATACCATCTAAAATATACTGCTTCAATGTAGGAATATTTGCTTTGTCCATATTTGGAACGTCTTTAAGAGGATATTCCATGCCAAGTTTCTCGTATTTGCTCTTGCCCATTGTGTGGTAAGGAAGTACATCCAGAGCTTTCAAATTGTTTAAGCCACCGATAAATAGACCAAGCTTGTGAAGATATACAGGATCATCTGTAATACCAGGAACGACAACGTGACGAATCCATATATCAACATTCATTTTATCGAGATATTCTGCAAAGGCAAGAATAGCATCGTTTGGTTGTTTTACAAGTTCTTTGTGTTTTTCTGGATCAATATGCTTAATATCAAGCATTACTAAGTCAGTAACTTCGCAAAGTTTATTCATTTTTTCTAACCAGTCAGCACTTCTTTTAGGGTGATATGCAATTCCAGAAGTGTCAAGACAAGTATGAATGCCTTTTTTCTTGGCAAGAGTGAACAGTTCTAAGAGAAAATCTATCTGCATAAGCGGTTCGCCGCCGGTTACGGTAATGCCACCGTCGCGGTAAAACGGCTTGTTTCTTTCGTAATTTGCAATAATTTCAGAAGGTTCCATTTCGGTTCCTGCATTCATTTCCCATGTATCAGGATTGTGGCAGTAAGCACATCTCATTGGACAGCCCTGAACAAAAACGACGTAACGAACACCAGGTCCATCAACAGTACCGAAGGATTCAAGGGAGTGTATTCTTCCTTTCATATTAATTACTCCTTTAATATAATAATAATTCGAGTTTATATAAATAATAAAGCATAACTTATGATTTTAAAGCGGTATTTAAAATATTATATTAGCTAATTATTAGTGGCCTTCATAGTTACCGCATTAATAACAGTAAAGGCTTGTATTTAGTATATCATATAATGATATGTATTATGTTAAAAAACCCCCGGAATAAGATTCCGGGGGAAAATGTACAGATTTCAGAATCTTCTAATTAGATGGATTCATGGAATGTACGAGAGATAACATCTGCCTGCTGTTCAGCTGTTAACTTGATGAAGTTTACAGCGTAACCAGATACACGGATTGTTAACTGAGGATAGTTCTCTGGATGCTGCTGAGCATCTAAAAGCATATCTCTATTTAAAACGTTAACGTTAAGATGATGACCACCCTTTACAGCATAACCATCTAATAATGCTACTAAATTGTTTACCTGAGTTGTATCAGTCATTTTTTCTTCCTCCTATATAATATAAAACATATAAAGAATGATGCTTGTAATCATTCTTTTGCATGAAGCTATAGTAATTCTTAGGGTCTGAAAGACACATTAGAATTATTTTTCATGCTCTATTCATAATCTTCTAACCCTTGATGCAGTGTTGGAACACTGCATGCAAGAGGAGTTCTGGAACAGTCAGTGCAACCAAGGGTTTGCACCTCTTTTGTAGGAACGTCGTCTTTAACCTCTACATTCATATGCCCAATGGCATTTTGCTTGGAAAAGCCGGCGTCAAGCTGTGCAACAAGATCATCAATCATTGATTTCTTATCCATAAGTAACACCTTTCCTTCCAAAATGATTATTTATTTAAATCTACTTCGATATCACCAGAGAATACCTGAGCTTCTTTACCAAGAGCACCTGGGATGATAGTAAATGTGTTAGAGATACCATCCTGAGCATCCTTGAATGGAAGCTTAGATACAGAAGCTAAGGAAGCTACTGCACCATGAGTATCACGTCCGTGCATTGGGTTAGCACCTGGAGCGAATGGCTGTCCCTTCTTACGTCCATCAGGTGTGTTACCTGTTGCCTTACCATATGTTACGTTAGATGTAATAGTAAGGATAGATGTTGTAGGGATACCATTTCTGTAAGTATGATGTCTTCTTACAGCTGTCATAAACTTGTGAACGATATCCTGAGCGATTAAGTCTACACGGTCATCGTCGTTACCATACTTAGGGAAGTCGCCTGTTGTCTTGAAGTCAACGATGATACCATCTTCGTCACGAACAACTTCAACCTTAGCATACTTAATTGCTGATAAAGAGTCAGCAACGATAGAAAGACCAGCAACACCTGTAGCGAAGTAACGCTTAACATCTCTGTCATGAAGTGCCATCTCAGCTCTTTCATAGCAGTACTTGTCATGCATATAGTGAATGATGTTAAGAGTATTTACATATACATCTGCCTGCCATTCAACCATGTCCATAAACTTAGAATATACATCATCGTAATCAAGTACATCGCCTTCAACTGCACGGTACTTAGGACCTACCTGCTTCTTAGTAACTTCGTCTACACCACCGTTTAAAGCATAAAGTAAACACTTAGCTAAGTTAGCACGAGCTCCGAAGAACTGCATTTCCTTACCAATAACCATGGAAGATACACAACAAGCGATACCGTAGTCATCACCATGTGTTACTCTCATAAGGTCATCGTTTTCGTACTGGATAGAAGATGTTTCGATAGACATCTTAGCACAGTACTTCTTCCAAGCTTCTGGAAGTCTTGTAGACCAAAGAACTGTTAAGTTTGGTTCTGGAGATGGTCCAAGGTTTGTTAATGTGTGTAAGTAACGGAATGACATCTTTGTTACTAATGGACGTCCGTCAACACCAACACCAGCTAATGATTCTGTTACCCATACTGGGTCACCAGCGAAGATCTGGTTGTATTCTGGTGTACGAGCAAACTTGATAAGACGTAACTTCATGATGAAGTGGTCTACGAATTCCTGAATCTGCTCTTCTGTAAATGTTCCGTTAGCTAAGTCTCTCTGTGCATAACAATCAAGGAAAGTAGATGTACGTCCTAAAGACATAGCAGCACCGTTCTGTTCCTTAACTGCACAAAGATATCCGAAATATGTTGCCTGAATAGCTTCCTGAACGTTAGAAGCTGGCTTAGAAATATCACAACCATAAGAAGCTGCCATTTCCTTCATCTGCTTTAATGCAACGATCTGCTCAGAGATTTCTTCACGAAGACGGATAACGTCATCTGTCATAACACGTCCTGTAGAATCCTTCTGCTCTAACTTATCTTCGATAAGTCTGTCGATACCATATAAAGCAACTCTTCTGTAGTCACCGATGATACGTCCACGTCCGTAAGCATCAGGAAGACCTGTAATGATGTGAGAAGAACGACAAGCTCTCATCTCAGCGTTATAAGCATCGAAACATCCAGCGTTATGTGTCTTTCTATGTGTAGAGAAGAACTCGCTGATTTCTGGATCTACTTCGTATCCATTATCTGCACAAGCTTTCTCTGCCATTCTGATACCGCCGTATGGCTGTAAAGAACGCTTGAAAGGCTTATCTGTCTGGAATCCTACGATCTTCTCCTTATTCTTGTCTAAATATCCTGGTCCGTGAGAAACAATTGTAGAAACAACCTTTGTGTCCATATCAAGAACACCGCCTGCTTCTCTTTCCTTCTTCTGAAGTTCAAGAACCATGTTCCATAAATCAGTAGTATCCTGTGTAGGACCTGCTAAGAAGGATTCATCTCCTTCATATGGAGTATAGTTCTTCTGAATGAAGTCACGTACGTTAACTTCACTTTCCCATTTGCCACCTACAAAATCTTTCCACTCTGGTCTCATTTTGCAAAGCCTCCTAAAAATATAAAATAATTAAATATGCGGAATACACCGCTAGTTACTCTAGTTAGAATGTTTCTCTCTTTTGTACTTAATAAAGTATTAACATTCTGTAAGTGTATTATAGACTTAACTTTGTATACACGTCAACACCTTAATTTGTACTTTTTCTTGTACAGAAAGGAAGAATCAAGATTATGTAAATACAGTACTTAGCATTTGTAGACAAGTGTGTGAAAAAAATAGCAAGATTATGTAAAAATCAATTTTTATATGTATGCAAAATAGCGGAGAAAATAAAAAAAACAAAACGTATATTTCTGTCTATGATGGTGACAGGGTAAAGAACAAAGAATACAATATAAAAAAATGTTAAAAATAATGAAAGACTTGCACCTCATAAAAGAATGAAGTATTATATTGAAGAGTTGTAATTATGAAGGTACTGAATAATTACGATGAGTTGTTCAATTAGTATTTAGTAATTAAATTTTAGATGTTTTTGTTGCTGAAACAAAAACATTGATACAAATAAAGGAGGAAATAGTAATGGCAGCAGTAAGCAAAGAAATGACAATTGGAGAAATTTTAAGAGTGAAACCAGAAGTTGCACCAGTTTTATTAGAAATGGGTATGCATTGTCTTGGATGTCCATCTGCACAGGGAGAGTCTCTCGAAGAAGCAGCAATGGTACATGGAATGGATATTGAAGTGCTTATGGCTAAGATTGATGCATTAAACTAATTGAAAAATAGATTATGCTAGAAAAAGCTGTGGTTCATAAAGAACCACAGCTTTTTTAATTCGTTATTCCACTTTATACCATGGCAAGTGACTGAACAGCTTTGTCTTTGATAACTGGTTCAAAATGTTCTTCCATATAAGCTTCACTTGCTGTAACAAATTTCTCAGGATTACCGTATTCAGAAAGCATATTGCAAATCTTATTAAATTCCTGAGGAGTATGCTCAGACTGTGTTACTACAAGTACATAAGAAGAAGTTTTCTCATTCTTGTAGAGAGAATTCTTGCCATTATAGTGTACAGAAAGCACATGAGCAAGACGAATTACCTGAGCTAGAGAACCAAAGGAATAGATTCTGGTTAATTCAACAGAAACCTTAACTGGCTTTTTGGTGTTTTCTTTATTGCGTGTTTGCTTGGTAAGGGAATCCGCTGCCTCAGCAATGGTATCGGTAACCTTTGTATCATGAAGCTTTTTAAATAAGTCTAAAACATCGTCAGCACCTTCGGATAAGCTCTGAAGCATACTGTCCAATGTATTTCCTTCATTATCTTCATCCTCATCATGAATAGAAGGAGCAAACTTGGAAAATCTGGTATCCAGTTCTTCCGGATCTTCCACCTTGGTGATTACTAAAACGATACACTCTGAATTTAGAGGAATCGCTTCAATCATAAGCGGTATATCTTCAGCGTCAAATCCAAACTCATAAGATGCCTGCTGCATCATATCCTTGAAAAGACTTTTTGCTTTTTCAGTTCCATATGCGAGTTCACTGATTTTTAATTCACGGTCTGCTAAATCAGCTTTGGTAAGGGTACAACGAATCTGATGGTCATTTACTTTTTCGATTTTCATAATATCACATCCTCACTCTATTGATATTACAGTATAATACATAGCTAAAAGTGTCTATGTTAAGTTATCATATACTGTCAAATAAGGGAAGTCAATAGGACTAACCCGTTGTTTTTAAAAAATTCATAAACTGGAAGCGAATTATTACATTTCAAGTTGCACGATTGTGTGTTATGTGTTAATAATTCACTTATAAGATGTTCCGGGAACAAATCTGTACAGACAGGAGGGTTCGAGGAATCAAAACTTAAGGTAATAAAATTCTGAAATTCAATTTCAAATCTTAATCGTTTTAACGTTATTAGTTTATATATCGGTAAAACAGATAGTCTTATTAGCTTATGTGCTTTGCTTGGAGAATATTTTTCCAAACTTTTCATGTTTATATATCCATTATACAATATTTTGAAAATAAATGATACATGTTCTCAGACATCTTTTTGAAAAAAATATATATCACGAAAAACTTTTGGTCTTTAGATTCAGTAAAAAGCCATGGTGTGAGCTGTTTGATTTTTATAATGCCAATTTCTTCCTTATTATTATATCTGTTATGGTAAACCAAATTATAACTGTTCAGTAGGAATACGCATTTACTGCGGATTCCGTGAGAAAAGGTAGTATGTATAATCAAAAATCCTATTTGCGAAGCAAATTTTGTATGGATTATTGCAAGACATCAAAGATGTCTCGTAACTATGAAGGAACTGAATAGTTAAACCAATTATATTTTGTCTGATTAGAAGCCCCTCTATGTATGACAAAAGCAAAAATGGATCATTACAAATAGTATATGCAGTATTTAATAGGGATGGAACAAATCATTACAAATCAAGAAATTTCAAAATAACATCATTTTGGTAATGACGATAAATCAATAGTTTGCTATAATGAGAACGATTAGGAGGATACCGTATGAAGAAAAAAATGATACCGGTGCTTCTGGCAATTGTTCTCATTTTTTTAATTGTGGGAATAGCTTTTGGAAGCAAGATTTTAGAGAGATATTCGTATTCAAAGGAAAGAGCAGATTTAAATAGTTATTTCAATATAACCTCAGATAATGAGATAGCAATTGTTTTGCAGGATGAAATCGTAGAAGAAAAGGCAAAGCTGATAGATGGTGTATGCTATTTTGATATTGCAACGGTAGAAAAGTATTTTACAGATCGTTTCTATGTCAATGTCGAAGAGAAAATCCTTCTTTTTACAACAGCGAGTGAGGTGATTCGTATTGAAATAGGCGAAGGTAGCGATGTCATATATGTTTCAGACTCGGGCACTTCTATTGATTATAAAGCGGCTTTGTATGAAGGAGAAAGCCTATATATTGCGGCAGATTATGTGAAGCGCTATGTGAATTTTAGTTATAGTTTGTATGATGCACCACTTCGCATGCAGGTGTATACACAGTGGAATACGGTTACGGAGGCAGAGATTACGAAGGATACCAGTATCCGACAGCGTGGAGGAGTCAAGAGTGAGATTCTGACAGATGTGATGGCAGGAGATAAAGTTATTATTCTTGAGGAGATGGAAAACTGGACGAAGGTTAAGTCTACCGATGCCTTTATCGGTTATGTACAGAATAAGCATCTTGGCAAAAAGACAAGTGTAGAAATGTTACCAGTTACCGATGCGATGGAGATTACTTATAACAGCGTTCGTAAGGAAGGCAGAATTAATATGGTATTTCATCAGGTTTTTGAAGGAAGTGCAGTAGGAAATGTTGCTGATGTACTGAAAAATACAAAGGCTGTGAATGTAATCTGCCCTACATGGTTTCGTTTAAGTGATAATGCAGGTAACTTTACAAGTATAGCTTCTTCGTCTTATGTGAATCAGGCACATAATCTTGGTGTGGATGTATGGGCGTTAATTACCGATGTAGACAGCAAGGATTTGTATGGAGTGGATATCAACTTTTATGAGATATTATCATCAAGTGAAAACAGACAACGTTTGATTCAGGGATTGATGCAACAGGTAGACACGTATGATATTGATGGTATCAACATTGACTTTGAAAAGGTAAAAAATGATGCCGGCACTCATTTTGCGCAGTTCTTGCGAGAGCTTTCCATAGAGACAAGAAAACGTGGAGTTGTTCTTTCGGTTGATAATTATGTTCCAACCGAATATACGGCACATTATAATCGAAAAGAGCAGGGAATTGTGGCTGACTATGTTGTCATTATGGGCTACGATGAATATTATTCCGGTTGTGGCGAGGCTGGGCCGAATGCATCCATTAACTATGTGGAGAATGGTATTCTCAAGACGAAGGAAAGTGTTCCGGCAGACAAGATTATCAATGCAATTCCGTTCTATACTCGAGTATGGGAGAGTGGAGAAGGAGAGCCAACCTCTGCAACGCTTACGATGGCAAATCAGAACACATGGGTAGCAAATTCCGGTGTAGAGCCTGTATGGCGTGAGGAATATTGTCAGAACTATGTAGAATATCAGAGCAATGGCAAGACGGTTCAGTGCTGGCTTGAAGATGTAGAGTCTATCAAGGTTAAGTTGCAGGTTATGAATACACAGCAGATTGCAGGAGTAGCTGCATGGAAGCTTGGCTTGGAAGATACTTCCGTTTGGGAAGTAATGGAACAGTATACAAATGGAACATTGAATTAAGGGAGTGCCCCGTATCAAGTAAGATACGGGGTATTTTTTTATTTGTCCTACTCATATATATGATAACAACAAGGTTTGCATGGAGCTTAGAAATGACGGAAAAACAAAGTAGGGTAATGGGAGCGGTTATGTCGTTTTTGCTGATTTTTGCTATGTTATTAGTAGCCAAGGAGTCGGCAGAGCTGGTAAAGGTATGGAATCAGCAGGAAAAACAGAAGGAAGTGACAACTGTTGTGATTGATGCAGGTCATGGCGGCATTGATCCGGGAAAGGTTGGAATCAATGATGCATTGGAAAAAGACATTAATCTGTCTATTGCCTTAAAACTAAAAAAATACTTGGAGCAGCAGGATATCAGGGTAGTGATGACAAGGGAAACGGATATGGGGCTTTATGAGGAGAGTGATTCGAATAAAAAGGTTCGTGATATGAAGAATCGTCTGGCGATTATGGAGGAGATAAAACCGGAGCTGGTTATTAGTATTCACCAGAACAGTTATCCGGAGGAATCGGTCAGCGGTATGCAGGTCTTTTATTATGAGACCAGTACAGAAGGAAAGGCATTGGCTGAGATTATGCAGCAGACCATGATAAAGAGTTTGAAGCCACAAAAGGAGCGTACCGCTAAGGCAAATGATACCTATTATTTGTTAAAAAAGACAACGGTGCCAATTGTTATTGTAGAGTGTGGTTTTTTGTCTAATCGGACAGAAGCTGAAATGCTGGTAAGTTCGGAGTATCAGGAAAAAATGGCATGGGCAATTCACATGGGAGTGCTACGATACCTGAATCAAAGTGAGCAGTAACATTACACTTTCTAATTACGGATGTTTGTGCTACAATAAGCTTAAGTGTGGCTTTTAGCATATAGAAACGGAGTTAGAACAATCCATGAAAACAAAATTGATTCGTGTGGATGCGCAGGAATTGCACGATGGAAAAAACGAAAGCAGAGAGGCCCTTAGGGAGGCCGGTGAGATAATCAGACAAGGAGGCCTGGTGGCGTTTCCGACAGAGACGGTATATGGTCTTGGCGGAGATGCACTAAATCCGGAATCATCGAAGAAAATCTATGCTGCAAAGGGACGTCCATCGGACAATCCACTGATTATTCATATAGCAGATATAAAGGATTTGGAGAAGATTGTAAAAGAAATCCCTCAGAGTGCATATCA
>JAFSCH010000070.1 GCA_017436865.1 Lachnospiraceae bacterium | reverse complement strand
TATGGCTTTATTTGTGGAGCACATTTCCAGCCTGTCAGCAGATATCACATCTGTAATCAAATGTAAAGTAAGTGAATGGATTGGCTCTCAAGCCTCATTTATTCAAGCTTTATTTGGAAATATCTGCTGGGAAAGTTGAGTATTTTATATTTCAAAACATTAGTTAGCTTTAATGTTTTGCTTTCACTAAATTGTATTTTACTCATGATATTTTTTCTCCATCTTATTTATGTTCCTATACAAAAGTCCCCATCACAAATTCCACAAAATCCCCTTTTTATTACATGTTATACAATTTATTTTGACTCCTTCTAACCATATAGTACGTCATCCGTCTTCCAAAGCCCTTTTGTGGCATGAATAGGAGTCCAAAAAACAAATATACCACTATTGATAAAATAACTGTATTAACTGAACATGCACCTAAAATATCATTATTCATGAATAGCTCCTCTACTTTGCATGCTACGAAAATATATTGTGCCAAAAAAGCACTGCACATTACACATCTTAATATTAATCCAAAATTAACTTTATCCACACAAAGTGATACTGTATCTTTTTTGTGTAAAATCATCTGTATTATTCCATGTATCACCAATACTATAATTGCTATTTTTAAGTTTTGCCCACTTATAGTAGTCCACAAAAAAAACATACAAATTCCTACTAAAATAACCACATATCGACTACATAAATTTACATAATCATTCACATTTATTTCTACTTTTTTCTTATGTTCAATTCCAACATAAGCACAAAATTTCTTCAACTCCTCACTTTCACACCATAATGGGGATATCAACTTATTCGTATTATTCTCTAGATAATACCTCAAAAACTTGCGCAATTTAGAATTTTTATATTGCTGCTCCATGGTTTCTGTCTGGATATACATCTTCCCTGTATCCCACATTAAATATTTAATCTGCGAACGATTAATACACTCTCTTTCCCCATCTATCGAATATATATAAATTTCCTCATCGTTGCATTTAAGAAATATACTATGCCTTTTTATTCTCTTTAATATTCGAAATATAAGTGCTATTGACCTCACCTCAAAATATAGAACAATTGGTGTACACACCATTAATACTGCTATACTTTTATCTTTTATCAACAATACTGTTATACTTCCCAACAATATAGTCAAAAATATTGCTGAATACATGCATTTTTTCAACTGTGTTTTCCCATAATTAACTGTCATCTTTCCACCCTTTATAGGCTGTTGAAGTCCTAAAATTATATTACCCTAGAACTTCAACAGCTTACTATTTATTAAAGATTTACATATCCATCAATTTTACCATTGTCACACATATCCCATAGATTCATGATAGTTCCTCCAACACTAGTAAAACTAATAACTGTTCCAACCATTCCTAACTTAGAAGTCAGAAAACTTGCCATTCCATTTCCTAACGCATTTTTTAATAGTCCTGCCCAAACTGACGTTCCACTTACTAATGCATTTGTTACAGCTCCTACTCCTTTACCTAATAACCAACCCACAGCTGTAGTTGCTGCACCACCAAACGCTACTGTTACTGCCGCATCAATTACTGCCGTGCCCACCCATGTTGCAATTTTAATTCCACCTTCTACATATGTCATTTCCTCTTCATTCATCACAGCACAGCTGCTTGGCATTACTAATGCCCCATCGTAAGTCATTACCATTGTACTTACTTCCTACATTAATATTTTGTATTTC
This sequence comes from Lachnospiraceae bacterium, assembly GCA_017436865.1. Classification (GTDB taxonomy): domain Bacteria; phylum Bacillota; class Clostridia; order Lachnospirales; family Lachnospiraceae; genus COE1. The sequence continues at coordinate 48,547 of JAFSCH010000070.1, read as the reverse complement.
AAGACATTAGTTAACTTTAATGTTTTGCTCTCATTGAATTGTATTTTCTTCATGATGTTCCTCTCTCTTTTTATTTCTATCTATTTTTATAATTGATGTTCTTTGAGGATTTACACAATCTGTTATAATCATGTAATAATAGCCAAAAATGCTACATATTAATATCCTATCTACGTCCAAATAAACCATTGCTAATCCTATAAGTTCTATAAACCAAAAGATGGCTATAATATGATTTAAGCTTTTTCTTTGCAATCCTGTATAATCACGAATACATATTATTGTTTTTCTTACCGTAATCATATGTACCAAAAGCGCAAGTATTAACATCGTCATTGTTTCATATATATTATTATGAATATCACAAAACAAAAATATAAAAATTATATTTATCCAATAGCTACGTCTTATTTTTGACAGTGTTATTCTGTCGACTGGATTTTCCTGCATAAGAAACTGCTTTACCGATATTTGTTTTCTATAAATTTGTTTTATAAGGATTATCTCTAAAACATTGTCTGCAATTGATAACCCAAATAGAATGCATAGTGAAACATTAAAATTTTTTCTCATAACAACAAATAACATAATGAGTATTGCTTCTTTAAGTAACAATATTATTTGAAAAGCCATAATATTTATACCTTCTGCGTCTGAGTTGATTACAGAATCTGTTAATACCGTTCCTATCAATCCCATTATGATACATACATAACCAACTAAAAATATTGGTGAATTATCCTGTAAATCGCATAAAAATATTGTAATAACAATTCCTATGTAAAATAACAAATTTGATAAAGCAATAATGAAACTAAAATTTTTGTTTAACATTTCATTTTCTCAATCCTTTTCAATACAACACTACTTAACACGCATGATAACCCCAGCAACAGATATAAGCATTTTGAAAAAAATACTGTTTTACTATCTAGATTTTTACAAACAATTTCGCTAAACTTTCCAAAAAGAACAAAAAGCAAAATACAAATTCCTATAATACCGACCCAAACACGCGAAAATCTATAATATATTTTTTGTTCTTCCAAAGTTAAATCCTTGTTTACAAAATCGCCCAATTTTGAGAAAAAGTAGAGTATGGGATATCCTGCTATAACACCCAAAATCCATATATAACATATATAGAAGTCAAAATGATAGAAAAACAAAAAACATTCTATAATAATTCCAAACAAATACCATGTCGCAACAAATATCCACTTCATCCTAGGAAACATACATCTCTGTATTTCAATAATTACAATCATTTCAAAAACCAAGGGTATCATTATCGGAAGTATCAATCCCTTTTCTGTTAATATATAATCCATATCTTCTCCCATATCTTATATTTAACGAGGTTATATTTCTTACTATCTTATCCAATATTTTGAATAAATATCAGATAAGATAGTTTTACTAATTCTATGACTTATAAATCAAAATATCCATTATTTGGTTTCTTATCGCGACCATCAAGAAATTCAGCAAAAGATTTTCCTGGATCTACAAAAGCTCCTATAAGAGTTAGAGCTGAAGGAAGATATCCACAGATTACTGAAACCGCCTTGCTAGCAACTCCTTTAGCAAAAAGTTGTTTTGATAATTGTTCTGCAAACATTTTTCTTGCTGCTGCCTTGGCAAAATATCCTGCTGCAACCTTTCCCGCAAAAGCACCCACTCCACCAAATAGCGCAGATATAGCTAAATTAGTGGCACCAGATACTAACCAATTTGGAACTGCAATTCCACCTTCAACATATGTCATTTCCTCTTGTTCCATCACAGCATAACTGCTTGGCATTACTAATGCCCCATCGTAAACCATTACCATTGTACTTACTCCTCCTTATTTTTTGATTTTTGTGTTTTACTCCTGCATGCATTCAGTCGTAAATATATGTAAAACTTAAGTTTAACACCTACCATAATCCCCTTTTTCATTTCTAGATGTAGCTCATTTCGTTTTCATCAAACACCTCTTCTACAGTCTCCTGCTCTTTTTCCTCTTCTCTTATCACAAAATTGCCTTGTTGCATCTCCCACAGTTCATAATATCTTCCCTCTTTTGCAAGTAATTCTTCATGTGTTCCCTGCTCTACAATCTCACCTTTATCCAAGACAATAATCACATCACAATTTTTAATCGTTGCAAGCCTATGCGCTATAATCAGCATGGATTTCTTCCTAAATTTGTTGTATATCATATCAAAAATGATATTTTCTGTTGCAAAATCCAAATTGCTGGTACTCTCATCTAAGATATAGAATTCATTTTTCTTAAGGAAAGCTCTTGCCAATGCAATTCTCTGCTTTTCACCACCACTTAAACCATTTCCTGCTTCTTCCAGAAATGTGTAATACTGCATCGGAAGCTTCTTTATAAAATCATGTGCATCCGCCGCTTTTGCAGCCTCTTTCACTTCGTCTAATGTGGCATTCATACGACTTACTCTAATGTTGTCATAAATACTTTTTGAAAATAACTCGATATTTTGTGGAACATATGAAATCCGACGTCTTAGAGAATCATTGGTGTACTCATTAATATCCACACCGTCTATCGTAATCTCTCCGTCTTCTGGTTCATAATATTTCAAGAGAAGCTTAGCAATGGTAGATTTACCACTACCACTTCCACCAACCAAAGCAACCTTCTGTCCTTTTGGTATGGTAAAGCTGACATTGTGAAGCACCGGTTTTCTACTTCCATAACGAAAGGTTATATTTTTAAACTCTATATCGCCATCTATCTCTTCCAACTCTTGAAAACACTGTTCATCTTCACTATCCTGCTCTCTTTCATAATCCATAATTTCAGCCATTCGTTTCATAGAAATATTTGCTTCCTGTATGGATAACTGCAAACTGATTAAACGTCCTACCGGATTCATAAAATAGCCCGATAATGTTGTAAACGCCATCATACTTCCAAGGGTGATATTTCCCTCAATTACCTGCATAATTCCTGCATACGTTAAAATCAAGTTGCCAACTCCCGATATTAAGCTTGATATAGTTCCCTGTACATTAGAGAGCATCCCCTCTTTGTAACCAATTCTTAAGCTTCTAACATATTCTCTTTCTATATTCTCCAGTTCGGTATCTTCATTCGCATTTCCTTTTATCGTCTCTACGGCTCGAAGTCCCTCTATAATCTGAGAATTTAATACCGAAGCCTGTTGCATTTGTTCTTCATTAATCTTTTTATATGGCTGTTTAAAAATGAAAACAAGTAAGATACTGATAAGTGTCATGAATATAATAATTGCAAACAAGGAAGCATTCATACGAAAGAGAATGACTCCTGTTACAAGTGCCATTCCAATATCCATAACTAAGGTTAGTGCAATGTTCGTGAACACTTCTTTGATTGTAAATGCATCGGAAAATCTTGTTGTAATATCACCCGTTTTTCTTGTTGCAAAAAATTTCATAGGAAGCTTATAGATATGTTCAAAATACCCTAACATAAGTGGTATATCTATGCGAATGGACAAATGCATCATCATCCATTGTCTTACAAATTCAATCATGATTTGCACAATTGAAACGCCGAGAAAGACAAGCAACACCATCCTAAGAACATTTTCCTGTTTATATGGCAATATTTCATCATATATCATATTGTTAAATATGGAAGATACTATCCCGAGTAGGGTCATAAGAAAAGAGGCTAAAATCCCATAAAAGAACAACTTCTTCTGTGGTAATAATAGCCTTAAATATCTGTGAAAAATTTGCTCCCCTTTTATTTTTTCTCTTGTAAATTCATTATTCGGTTTTAATATCAACATGGCTCCCGTAAAAGTCTTATAGAATTCATCTATCTCCATTCTGATAAGGTCTTTTGCCGGGTCTCCTATTACTACATACTTTTTGGTAATCTTAAAAATGACAACAAAGTGACTTAATCCCTCTTTCGTGAGTATGTTGGCTATAGCAGGTAATGTGTACTCACTTAAAAAACCTTCCTTATCAACTCTTATTGCCTGTGAAGTAAAACCTAGTCTATCTGCCCCTTTACTTAACCCTATGAGGTTTGTCCCCTTCAAATCCGTTCCCATCATATCTCTTAGCTTTGTAATGGTTGTTTCTTTCTTATAATGCAAACAGACCATGGCAAGGCAAGCCGCTGCACAGTCTGTTGCATCATGTTGTTTCACATATGTATATCGCATTATGTTATGATCCTTCTTTTTCTAACTTACTTCATAATTTATTCTCTTAATTCTTCTTGTCTTTCTCAGCTCCCTATTATTTATTCTGCGATTGCTATCCATATATTCATTAGTTGTATACCATATATCATTCTTTTGCGCCTCTTTCTTGTTTTTACTAAATATAATTGTTCAACAAACTGAACATATCATAGGATATTTTTCCTTCCAACTATAACTCCTTAAACGGTCACTTAACTCCTTGAACGGTAAAATAGTGCGTGCGCTGGCACGCACTTTGGCAAGAATTTCTTACGAAATTCTTGTCTAACTACCACCACATTACAGCACTTTCCTATCAACAAAAAAGACCGACAAACTGTCAGTCTCTTCTTCATCACTTATCTATTTTATTTCCATATAACATCCGCCTTAAACATGCCTTCTTGAATGTTAATTTCCAGTTTCCCACCATTTTTTTCTATTGTCTCTTTCACATTTCTAAATCCAATTCCATGATTTCTTTTATCTGATTTTGTAGTTGTTTTCAGATTGCGCTCAGACATATTTGGATCTACACTGTTTACAACAGATATCCTTTTGTATACATTTCCTTCTTCTATGGAAACCGTTAATTCTTTTGATTCTATATTATTACCTTTTAAATATTCTACTGCATTTTGAACCAAATTAGATACAATAACACACAAATCAACCGCAGCTATATTTATATCATTTCTGCATTTCCCCGCTATTCTTACTGATATATCATCATCTAACTCGGATAAGTGGTAGCATAAAATTGCATTTAATATATCATTTCCCACATCATATTGCCTATCCTTTAAATAGGCATTTTGCTTCATTAATGCATCAATATACTGCTTGGTATTATCTGCATTCTCCTTTTTCGCCAGCTCTGCCAAACATATCAAATGATTATTCCAATCATGCCGGCTCTTTCGAGTTTCTTCTTCCTTTTTTAACAAAGAACGATAATAGTGTTCCTGTGCTTCTTTCAGTTGCTTTTCAGTAATTAATAATTGTTGCATTTTTTGATTTGTGTTTTTTATATATATCATAAAAAAAATCATTAATCCAACCGAAATATAAGAGCATATATTTGTAATAGTAAAAAACGAATCAAATAAATCATTTCTAACATACTCTTTAGCAACATACAACCCTGCTGCCGTCAATAAAATATTTACCATCATACACAGTATGATAATCCAAATATATTCAATTTTTATTTTTCTTCTCATAACTTTCTTCTGTTTTATGTATATATATGCCACACAAAACAATATTAAAACAATACTATTATTTAACAGAATCTGATATTCATATAATAAATTAGTACATTCTATTCTTTTTAGAATAGCTCTTATAAAAATCTCTACTACTCCATCTATACATGATAATTCAATCAACAATATCAAAATGTGCACAAAGTCTTTCGCCTTTTTCTGCTGTATCATTATATATACTGTTATAATTGCCATTGCATACATAACAATATACTGCACTTCCTCTTTAGAAGTTGGTACTAACCAAATAATCAACATATATACAAGGAAAACTATAGTGCCTCCCCACTTTCTCTCTATTGTTCTTTTGAAAAAGATTTTCTCTGCCAATATATATTTCATTACTTCCATAATGAATACAATACCCCAAGCTAAATTTTCCATGCCAGCCTCCATGCTTATACATCTACAGAATTTGGGCTGATATGCACAAATTCTCTGCGTGAAACTTAGTAATTCTTCGCAAAGCCTCTATAATTAACGGTTCATCATCACATATTCCTACTCGTAACATTCCTATATCCTATCTGCGTATCGTTCTCTCATATTTTGTGCATATTGTTTCTTTATACCACATTTATGACATTATATCTTATTTCCCGCATGAAGTGTGTATTTTTATGCATAAAATTATTTCTACACGAATATAGGTTAATATTATTCGAAATAGTAAAGTCTATTTCCACGTCATTTATATGATTCTTCCTCATTCAAAATAACTGCTATTGTTTGTATGTGGAAAATATACTATAGTTAAATAAGAATATATAGTAATTATATAGACTACTGTTACATTGAGGGAGGTTAAAAATGACAGATTTAGAAAATACTTGTGGAGAGTTAAAATCTAAATGCAAACCAATAATGTCATGGACGTTGATGGCTCAAAACAGAGAGATTTGCATCATTACATCAAAAGGTAACGTTAAATTTTTAGATATTAAATTATTGCCTAAAGATTTATATTTGGAGCAGGATGATAATGATTTCGATATTATGTTTAATAATAGAATTAATTTTGAAGCCTGGTGTGCAAACAGAATACTGTGCTTAGATAGGAAGTACGCAAAAGAGATTTTAAATGCTATAAATGTTAAGCAGGCAAAGAATGATTCAGATAGAGCAAGGATAGCTTTACTATTTAAGTGCTTATCAATTAAAGATTTTTATTGGGTACGAACTGATGCAGGTGACACATGGGAAAGTATAAATCTGTTTAAAAATTCAGTTGGTGAGATTGTAGATATTGCATTAAGAGGAAAGGCGCTTACTCTTAATGCTACATCTTTTGCAGACAAAGATATTGCAACAGACGGTGTGGCACCTAAAGCGTGGGTTCGTGATGGAAATAATTTATATATGTTAAAAGGCGGAACAGAAGATGTAATATATAACGAAGTAGAAGCATCACGCGTTTTAAGGAGATTAGGATTTGATGTATTAGAGTATGAACTAGCGAAGCTTAAAGATGGGGTAGTGTCTAAGTGTGAGTGTTTTACGGATGAAAATACAGGATTTGTCACGGCTGGAGATTACAATATGAATTATGATTTGAATGTCGAAGTGACAGCAAAGTATTTAAAAGAGTATTACACAATGGTATTATGTGATTATTTGATAGGAAATAGTGATAGACATCAGGATAATTGGGGATTGATGTTTGACAAAGATTGCAAGTTGACAGGATTGACACCTATTTTCGATTTTGATCATGCATTTAAAGCGCCACTAGAGTATAATAGTCTGTCGCATCAGTTATTAACAGGTGAAATGGTAAGTATGTTGGATGTTGCAAAAAAAGCAGTGAAATATCTGAGTATAGATATAAATAAAATGTTGGAAATGTGTGATAATGATTACGTGCATAAGAGACTGTTATTGCTATGAACAGATTTTTTATGCTACTCTATAAAAATAGTGCGTGCCAGCGCACGCACTTTGGCAAGAATTTCTATCGAAATTCTTGTTTAACCACCACTATGTAACAGCAATTTCCTAATATTCAAAAAAGTTATAGAAAGATCTGACAGTTGTGCCACGCTTCGGATGCCTGTCAGATCTTTTTCTATAACTTCTTTACAACATCATTGCTCCCGTTAACCGCCCCCTTTTATGTGAATATCTAGTTTAAGATTCCTAATCGCTCCACTATCGTTTTACGATTCAACCATTTTGTTAGGATACAAGCTAATCCCCCTGATAAGATAATAATAAACAGAACAATTCCTATTGCTTCTTTCACAAAAATATTTTCACTAAATCCTGTAAAAGTAGAACTTGATGCAATGGCTACTGCTACATATCTACCAGCAAGCAAGATAATGACCATTGCTGCAAATCCTATCTTCATATAATCGAAAAATAACATTCTTCTAAGCTGTGCTTTTGTCATACCGATGGATTGCAGCACCGCAATCTGCTCCTTCCTAAATAACGTATCCATTACCAAGGTATTCAGCAGATTAGAGATTCCTATCATTCCTAATACCGCAGAGAGAAACAATCCAATAATAATAAACGTTTTTCTTTCCGCCGTATGTTCTTCATAACTTTGATATCGGGAGTCAAAATAAAGCTGTACATTATTTTCCTTCCGTATGATTTCCCTAACTGCTTCTATCTCCTCTTTGCCCAACTCATACTTTGTACTTACTTCCATTGCTGCAATGTTTTCTTCATATCCTGAATATATTTCTTGAAATGCATCATCTACCATCACAATATTACTGTTATTGATATTTCCTGTTCCATAAGGATCGATTTGCTCTATTACAGCCATAACCTTCATTTCTCTTGGTATATAGCAGTCCTTCTTGTCATCATAGAAGCGCAAGCTTAACAGATCACCGGCATGTACCTTATCTTCCTCCGGCACTTCCCCATCATTTTTATAAAACCGCGGTGTCTGATATAGTATATAGTTTCCTTGGGCGAATAAATCTACATTAATTGCCCCTTCCAGGATATCAACATATGCCAGTTCTTTTTCTAATCTGCTTGCCGTGATACCCATAATTTCCAATTTAACATTGCCATTTTCAAGCCGATTCCATGCCGTTATATCTATGTTATTACGGCGCATCGCCTCTAGTTCTGCTTCCAGTTCTGTATCCATGGAAACCTCCGCCAAAAATGGTTCATAATATTTTATTCCATCATAATCTATTTCATCCGGTCTTGTCTTTCCTTTATAAATAATATCCACATGTTTCACAAACGGCAGCTTCTCTATGCTTTCATAGGCTCCGACAGAAATTGGCTGATACGCCTCCTCTAACTCCCAAAACCTAGCAGCGTGCCATATTCTGCAATCCTCTTGATTAAAACGTTCTACCTTTCGCTCAATCTGATAACCAAAAACCGCATTTCCTACTGCTATAAATATGATTCCACTTAGTGCAAAGGACATAACGGTAACAATTTTCTTCTTATGGTGTGGGACATACTTTGCCGCCTCTATGGCAGATAAGGCTGCTACCTTCCTCACTACTTTGGAGACTCCAATCCATGTTGTCGCCTTGGTAAAAGCAACAGTAAACAGAATTACCCATAAAGGATTCGTATTTTCATAAAATAAAGCAAACGATGTCATCGCAAGTATACCCGGTCCAAGAAAGGCACCCATTACATATCCTAGTATGATACCACCACACATACCAAGCACTGATAAAACCGATATCTGATAACGATATATGTAATTAAGCTGCTTGTGTGTCGTTCCTATCGTTTTCATTAGTCCAAGCCATGCAACATCCATAGCAAGAGAAATAGAGAACACATTATAGATCAAAAAGTATCCACTCAGCATAATAAGCAATACTACAAGGAGTATCGGTAGGATTGCTATGAGAGCAAAAATAAAATTATTGTAATGCCTTGTAACAATACCATTTGCTCCGACCGCTTCCTTTATATCCACCAGAACCTGATAGACATCTGTCTTTAGTGCGAAAGGATTGAGATTGTTTAATTTGACATAAATAAAATTCTGGTCTCTTCTTAATTCAGGATTGTATCGATTCACAAACTCGGGCATTGTGTAAATCTCTTCATAAATATCACTTATATTCCTAAGCGGATTATTATAAATTCCACAGATATTCATGGTCATTATTTTCTCTTCCGGTCCTGATTCTGATTCTATCATTACCTGAAGATCAAACTCTTTGCCTATCTGCTCAATCATAAGACGCTTTGCCAATGTATCCGATATCATGATGTCATTTTCTTTTTGAGGGTATTCTCCCTCTAGTACATGGATTTCATTATGCAAATAGAAATTTTCATCCGGAGCATATAAGTGCGTCTGTATTCCTGCAAAGAGATCATTTTTTAAAACATAAGCACTGCAAATCTGTACAAAATCTGCCCATTCCACCATATCCATTTTTTGAATTTCTTCAAATTGTTCCGCTGTCCCAATGACTCCACCATCTTCCATGGGACCCGGTGACGCCTGTACAGAATTTTCCATGGTCGTAAGAAAGCTAAATCCTGCTGTAAATACAAAGGACAATAGCATGGCTGTCAGCATGACTGCAATGCTCATAACACAGTTACGTCCCTTATGAGAGCGTAGCTGTCCCCATGCCAGTTCCTTTAATATCGTTTTATGACTGTGTTTTTTATCCATTCTGTCACTCCTCCAATATTCTTCCATCCTTTATATGTAATATTCGATTCGCCATAGCGGCAATCTCATCATTATGCGTAATCATAATCATGGTCTGTCCGAAATCCTTAATGGTCTTTTGTAGAAGCTGCATAACATTTCCACTTGTTTCAGAATCCAAATTCCCCGTTGGTTCATCTGCCAGTATAATAGCCGGCTTTGCAGCAAGTGCACGTGCAATGGCAACTCTCTGTTGCTGTCCACCGGATAACTGATTCGGCTTCAACTGTAGCTTCTCTGCTAACTCCAGCTTCTCTATTACTTCATCCAGATATGTTTTGTCTACTTTTTTATTGTCTAACTGTATCGGTAGTATAATATTTTTGTATACCGTTGCCGTAGGTAATAAATTATAATTCTGAAAAACAAATCCAATATTTCTTCTTCTAAACACCGTTCGTTCTTCTTCCGAAAGATCAAAAAGTTCCTTTCCCTGTATCATTACACTTCCCGAATCAGCCGAGTCAAGTCCCCCTATGAGATTTAATAAGGTGCTTTTTCCTGAGCCGGATTTTCCTACTATCGCAACAAACTCTCCCTTCTCAACAGAAAATGATATATGATCCACCGCCTTAACAAGATTACTTCCACTACCATAATATTTTTTTAGTTCTGTTGCTTCCAAAATAAGTGACATACTTTTCCTCCCTATCTACGTTTTTCGATTCTCTTTTCACAAATATAACTACCATACATCACAGTCTAAGCTTATAATCAGCCTCTTGAACGATTCTATCATCATGCGATATGATAATAATCAAATGTTGATGCTTTATTTCCTTCAACAATCTGATCAATGCATGAACTGATTTCACATCTAAATTCGAAGTTGGTTCATCAAATATCATAATCGGACTATCTGTATATAAAACTCTAGCAATCTCCATCTTTTGCAACTGTCCTTGTGAGAGCGCCTCACGGTCAATTATCGTGTGAAAGGATTGTGGTTTGGATTCTATATCATCACGAAAATTAATTGCTTCTACTAAACGAGCGATTCTTTCTATCTCTATCGTTTTTCCCCAGGCAATATTATTTAGAATAGTGTCCTTTACTATTGCCGGCATCTGGAAAGCATAGGATACTAAATTGCGTAAATGCTCCTTATCGAAAGCCCTCACCTCTTCCTTATCCATATAGATAGACCCACTATAGTTATCCCAAATTCCTAATGGCAAGTTCAATAATGTAGATTTACCACAACCATTCTCCCCTGTCACAACATTTATGCTTCCTATCTGAAATTCAACAGATATACTTTCTGCAAATATATTCTTGCTCTCTTCATATGCAAAATTAACACTTTTAAAACATAATGAGCTAATCACATTATTCATCTTCTTCATTCATTACCTCATTGATTCGTCTTACGGATATTTCGATTCTTTGGAATTCACTAATTGCCATTACAATCCTAATAAAACTAGTTGAAATTTGTCGTATATACATAATAATGATTGTCAATTCTCCAATGGATATCTCTCCATATATCACTTTATAAGCACAATAGCCAACAATTAATGCAAATGCTATTGCATTCACAAACTGCGGAATATAGGAATTATAAGTTTTTAACATACATATTTCTATTTTTTTATCTTTTACCTGTTCCTCTACTCCAAAAAATCTATTTTGAAAATATCTTTGCCCATTATTAGCAATATATTGATAGATATATTGAATAAATTCCGTTAATAACGAATTAGATTCATCGCTCTTTTCCATTAACTCACTGTTTGCCTGTTTTATTTTTCTATTCAAGAGAAATTGCATATAGAGCAAAAATGGATAAGCTATGCATATAAAAATAAGTATGGAAACATTTATCTTTACCATTATATAAATCATGATTCCTAATGTTACGATGTCTAACAATGTTGAAGCCAATAACCGTGAAGCGATTATTTCTATCATATATGCATCTTCCACCATACATGTCATTAACTTTGATTTCCGATTTTGAACTTTCAATCCATTATAAGTAAACGCTTCTGAAATCATTTGCTTCTTAACATCAAAAACAAAATTATTAGAAATATGATAAAACAAATAGTCCACACTTATACCCGAAAGTATAGATAGAATGGAAACCAACAGCAATCCCAAAACATTCTCTATTAAATATCTGATATCCTTGTACGGTACTGCAATATCAACTATTTCAGAGATAAATGTTGGAAACAAAAAGGTTGCTATTCCATCTAATATAATAAATATCAATGCTACCATAAGTTTTGTTTTATATCTTAAGATTCCTTTTAATAACCATGACTTTTTCATTTAGCAATTCCTTCTAAGTACTCTATTAATTCTCCCAAATAAAATATATTTGAAAAAGAAAGATTTTTATAATCTATTTTAACTTGCAGTTCCCTTTCTACCACTTGTAAAAAACAAATCACGTTATCCATATTGATGCCTGTACTTTTCGACAATACTGGTGCTAAGTAATCCTGTACCAATCCAATATCCTTTCCATTATATTTGCATACCAACCTTCTAAACAGTTCTGCATCTTGATAACTTATTTTTTTTGTAAAATAAGACATCTCATTCGCTGTCAAAACCGGAAACTCTACCTTTGCATTACTAATAAGAAGAGTCCAGCATTCCTCTACAGACATAGTTGGACTTTTGTTCAATATGTTTGCTATCATTCCTACACATACCGCATTTGCCTTAGAATTCCCATAGAAGAATTTGTATTCTCCTTCCGGATGCCTTACTACTATAGGCGTACTATCAAAATATACAATATTACTATCTTCTTTTTCATGTATGTAAAAAGATTGATTATAAAAAATCCTCCCTTTAACCCCTATTACGGAAGATAGATTTGCGGGAAAACTACACTCTTTTCCATTTTCTACAGAGACACAAATAATTTTTCCCATATCCCTTAATTCCTTAATTACATCTGTTATCTTTTCCTGTTCTAACTCTTTAATAACAGATAAGCTTACGCAAATAATTCTTGTATTTCTTTTTTTACAGGCTTCAAACGCCTTATACAATAAACCAGAAGATGAATATCCATTACCATCAACTATTTTAATAACATAAAAAGAAGCATCCGGACAAACACGCATGATGACATCTGCACAATATGAACCATGTCCATTTTCATCAAGTATATCTGTTCCATAAACAAATGTATTATTATTCCACTTAATATCCATTCCCCCGACACATCTGTCTTGTAATCTTTGAGATATACCGCTATCAATCAGAACAACTTCCATTCAACTTCAACCTTTTTTTACTCTTTCGAATCAATTCACTGAAAACTTTTGTCATTTTACAATTATTAATAGAAGGCAATAAATAATCTCCTGAGCAACGTTTGTTGATTATTTTGCAGTATTCTCCTGCACATATTTGCTTTGCAGCACATTTCTCACACGCAGGATTTTTCTTTTCATTTATATCGTTCATTTCACACATTTTTTCTTCACAAATTCCTGTATCTATATCCCCAATGCAAAATTCCTCATAACCAACTGCAAGCATACACGGATAGATGCAACCTTTTCCATCTATATGAAAGCTATCTTTTCCACCTACACAAATCTTCTTAATCGATAAATACTCTTGTTCTAGTGCCTTTATGTAATATTCATACCATGTATATGCGTGTTCATATAAATAGTCCATTGTTTTTTCTAACTCCATAGAAAGAGTTTCCCAAAACTTTTTATCATAGTCATGAAGCATATCCACCGCAAACGCTACCGGTCCCACATTTTGATCAAATAGAAACCTAAAGCTTTCCGAGAATAAATGTACATTGGAGGCATTAATAGTCATTCTTAACCGGACATCATATTCATGCTTCTTGAAATAAGCTAACGTACGCATTACATGATCATAAGTGCTCTCGCCTTGTTGCTTGATTCGGTTAAGGTCATTGCATTCTTTTGCTCCATCCAAGCTAACCGAAATCATAAAATGATTCTTCATAAAATAATCATATATATGCTCTTTCTCTAATACCCCATTTGTCGTCAGTTGAAAGGATACTCTTTTACCATATTGCTTGGTAAAATATTCTGTAAGATACTCTATAATCTCAAAATTCATAGTTGGCTCTCCACCATGAAAGCTAACCACAATCTCCGCATTATCTCTTTCCTCTATCTGTTGTTTCGCAAACTTAATACTCTGATCTGCTACCACTCTATCCATTTTTATAGGCTGCTTGGAAACATAGCAGTAATTGCACCGCAAATTACATTCTTCTGTAACCCAAAATGTAAATCTAATCTTATCCATATAACTCCTCTTTCATTGCTTTTGCAATTCTTTCTCTGTATCTACTACAAAATTCCTCCTCTAGATTACCTTGTTGAAGCAATACATATTTTTCTCCTATACAAAGCGGACAAAATAACTGTATACTACAGTCCTTACATGATTTACAATTCCAAGACCTATATGGTGATATACAGGGAAGTTCGCTTTCCTTCAAGAATTCTTGTATCACTTGTACAAAATCTTCATTTTTTGCATTTGTAATAACAAATTCATCAATTCCAACTGTTCCTCCACAAGGATATACTTTTCCATTATAATTAATATGTAGTTCTTTAAATCCCGGAAAACATACTCTACATCCAAGAGATATTTCATCATGCTTGCCTACCATATCTCCCTTTAATTCCTGATATATTTCTTCTCCTCGTCCTAGCGGCTCTAATATCCTAAATAAAGGTTCTGCTTCATACTTTTCACATAGCCTTTCGAAGTTTTCTCTCTTCTCTGTGGTATGTTTTGTTACAATCATAGATAATGATATCTTTTTAAAACCATGCTCATGTAAAAGCTCTATTGTCTTACAGCACTTGGAAAATACTCCGGAACCTCTTATGACAGAACAGCTTTCCTCATCATATCCATCCAAACTAATAGATATGCTATCAACGTTTTTTATTATATGTTCCACATTGCTCGGATTTATCAATGTTCCATTCGTGGATAAGACAATCTTTCCCTGAAACTTTCCCCTTATTCTCTCCAGTATATTAAAAAAGTTTTGTCTCATTAGAGGCTCACCGCCTGTTATACACAGTGTTTTAGGATTTAAGGTAATGATTTTATCAATAATACTTAAAACATCTTCCTCTGATAGTTCTTCACTATAATTACTAATTGCATCTGTACAGCAATGAATACACTTTAAATTACACTTATTTGTAATCGAAAAGTATATCATATCCACTTTTTTAGTATCTTTCTCTGCTATTGTTGACTTCTTATCAATACATCCTAGTTGTATCAAGTTATTGAATACCTTTTGTAAATCTGCATGATTACATATAACCATCTCATCTAAATTAGAATCCTTAAGAAGGTTATAATAACTCTTAGGAACCCGCATATAGCTTCCAGTTCTCACATTACATACAATTACATATTTATCAAACGGCATTATGTGAGTATATCTACTGAATTCAAACAAATTGCTCCCCCCTATTGTATGTCTTCTAAATGCTCTGCAATCTCAGGGGCATCAAAGTAAAAGCCATCGATTTTTCCATTTTTTATATGTAAAAGGGTAGGTACACCTGCAATTACAATCTCTTCAGCATCTGTCATCTCTTCATAGCCAATCTCAGGAGTCTGAATGGATGCATAAACATAACCGATTCTAGCATTACTATTTTTTAAAACATATCTATCATCAGCTTCTACAATGTCATATCTCTTTATCTTTCCATATTTATTTTTATCTGTTTGATTTTGATATTTTTCTTTACTTTCCCCTTCATAAAAAGTTATCGAACTATCCAAATTTAATATTCCTATTTCTTTATCTTCTTCCGCATGCATCTTATTCCAGTCATAAGACTTTGTATTCTGGTCTTTTCCCATATTAACAACGTAAAGAGATTCTTCTGATTCTGCCAGTTGCATAATCAGATTCTCTATTCTTACGCAATAGGGACAATCCTTTTTATAATAATAAACATAATACTCTTCTTCCTCTTGCTCAAATATATCTTTATTTCGTATACTATTTAAAGCGGTATACGGATCTTTCATATGAATTAACCAATACATACCAAATAAAAAAACTATAATTACTACTCCCACTATCCATATATATTTTTGTATCTTTTTCACGCTTATCCTCTTTCTATATTGCAATGATTACTTTCATTACTATACTTATTACAATTCTACTTTCTTCCTACTAATTAAAATACAGGGATGACCTGCTCAAAACCTTGAACAAATCACCCCATTTTGATTACTCTTTTGTTGTGAATAATGAACCACAATTTGGACCAGGTCCAATTGGTGGACAATCATGCAAACAATTGGTACCATCACAATATTGCACCTTAACATCATCCTCTGTTAATGGTTCCAAGATTTCTAAAATATTCTTTTCCATTATAGCATCCTCCTTCTTTTATTTTGATATATGTAAAAAATATACCAAGCAAATTATACATTACGGTATTATTATAGAACTTCACTAAATATTAAGGTTAAAATATCTACCACTTCTTATGTATATCTATTGACTACATAAAATCTGCATATAAAATAATCTCTTTCAACCATAACTCCTTGAACAGTAAATAAGACTTTGTATTCTGTTTTTCCCATACTGACAACGTAAAGAGGTTCCTCTGATTCTGCTAGTTGCCTAATCAGATTCTCTATTCTTGCGCAATAGGAACAATCCTTTTTATAATAATAAACATTTTTGTATCTTTTTCAGGCTTATCCTCTTTCTATATTGCAATAATTGCTTGCGTTACTATGCTTATTACGCTTCTACTTTCTTCCTACGAACCAGAATACAAGGATGACCTATTCAAAACATTGAATAAATCACCCTTTTTAATCAAAAGCTTAATGTAATTATTGGACCACAATTTGCCCCACCTCCGATTGGCGGACAATCATGCAAACAATCTTTGCGATCACAATATTGCACCTTAACATCATCCTCCGTTAATGGTTCCAAAGTCTCTAAAATGTTCTTTTCCATTATAGCATCCTCCTTCTTTTATTTTGATATATGTAAAAATATACCAATCAACTATAATATTACGGTATTATTATAGAACTTCATTAAATATTAAGTTTAAAATATCTACCACTTCTTATGTATATCTATTGACTACATAAAATTAGCATATAAAATAATCCCTTTCAACCATAACTCCTTGAACGGTCACTTAACTTTTTCAACGGTAAAAGAAACCAGCATATTGCCAGCCTCTTCTTAATCACTTACCTAATTTGATTCAATAACCATCCTATACGTAACAATTGGAATTAATAAAGATAACGAAATAATAATCATGAGTATACCCATCGCTGGTTCTAACGTAAACTGATAACTCCATGATTCTGAAATCAACAAAAATTTACACATATATGCCATCAATATTGTACAACCAATGCTTACGCTGGATACTATTACAGCATATAGTCCTCCCTCTGCTAAAAGCATTCGCAAAATCTGTTTTTTCGATATACCTATATCTGACAGGATTATAAACTCATCCTTTCTTGATATAAGTGATACAAAAATAGTATTATAATACACAAATATCCCAATGCCTACGCATGCTATGCAAAAATATTGAGCAACCATTCTAATTTTATTCATCTCCTCCTCATACCGTTCTCTCCACGTGCCTTGAGACTCATACCGCAATGCTCCCATTTCTTTCTCCATTGCCTCTGCATCCGATGCATTGAACAGATACCGCATTGCATAATCATCGCCATAGCTCAAATACTCATTCGTTGGAAGATAAAATGTTAATTCATGCCCTGGATAAGCATAATTTATTTGCTCTGCATATGAATGATTCACTACACAAATACAGAGTATTTCATATTCCTGCGTTTTCTCTTTTCCACAGAGCGTTATCTTATCACCAACATTAAAATATTTCCATTCATCGCTTACTTTTCCAAAATATTCTTCAACCGTTGGTCTTCGTTCAAGCCCATATATAATATACTTTCCTGACTTTAGTTTTTCCAAATCAATATTACCTTCGATAATCTCCATTTCTTCGATAATAAAGTCATCTGCTCCATATAGATTCAGATAATAGTTTCCATCTAATGCCCTTTCAAATTCGCGTCCATAAAAAAGTTCAAAAGATGATGTTTCCGGTAACTTTGTCGTATGTAATGTGATTTTTTCTCTATTCAGATTGTGGAAAAGTCTACCTCCTTCTAAAAAATATTTACTCTTTTCTACCTGTAAAATATCTTCTTCTAAAACATATTGTTCTTCCTTTCTTATTACATCCTCATTTGTATCTACATTAGAGAGAAAAAAATCAACACATATTGCTTTATCAAAATAAATCTCACTTTCATCACTCTTTAACACGATTATAATTGTATTAAAGATTACAATTCCAAACGTAATAACACTAACTATAAAATACAATTTACTCTTTTCACGAATCACATTTTTAACAGAAAGAGGAATACCTTCTCTTTTATACGCAATATCGTATCTGTCTACAGACTCCTTATACCATATATGAGAAAATAAGAATTGCACCTGTAGAAAAAAAGCTATCGAAAACGCTATCAAAATACATAGTATTACTAATAAATCTAATATAACTACATTTATGGTGGACTGATATAAATAGCTAATTATGTGGCTTCCCAAAATAATTCCCAACGCAGCTCCAAACGTCAATAATATAGCATCCTCTATTACAATTATTCTTGCTGCTTCCTTCTTAATCATTCCCATTTCATGATAAGTACACCAAATATCTCTATTGGTTAATATCTGCATTTTGAACACAACAGCAAAAATCATAGTGCCATATAATATTCCTATTATCATAATTGCTACACTTGTGCTTCCCTGTATTTCCATAGCAATCGACAATGCCATCTTGTAAAATCCAACAACTACAGTATATATCATGATATATATTATGCTTTGCAACCATTTACTTTTAAAATGTGAACTTACCAATAACTTTATCATAATTAATTATTCCTTCATTATTTTTCCATCTTGTATTCTTATTGTATAATCTGATTGTTTTGCAATGTTTTCATCGTGCGTAATCATAACAATAGTTGTTCCGAATTGGCTTCGGATTTCTTGAAATAAATGAATTACTTCTCTAGAATTTCCCTGATCCAAATTTCCTGTTGGTTCATCCGCACAAATTAACATGGGTTTTGTAATTAGTGCTCTTGCAATCGCTACCCTTTGCTGTTGTCCACCGGAAAGTGACGTAATTTTCTCTTTCAACTTTTTATCTATGCCTAACAAAGCAACGATTTTATTATAGTATTCTGCATCCAACTTCATCCTATTGAATTTTAATGGCAGTAAAATGTTTTCTTGTACATTTAGTATGGGAAGAAGTGAATATTGTTGAAATACAATTCCAATGTTTTCCCTACGATATTTTTTTCTTTTTTCTTCATTCATTGTTGTAATCTCGGTATTACCAATAAATATCTTTCCTTTATCTACATCTTCTATCCCACAAATACATCTTAACAATGTCGTTTTACCACTTCCTGATGGTCCTAATATTGTCACAAATGCTCCTTGTTCTACTTCAAACGATACGTTATCTATCACTATAACTTTATTTTCTCCTTTTCCAAAACACTTGGAAACCTCTTCTATTCTTAATTTTTTCACAATATACTCCTGTTCCTTTTTTTGATATTAGACTAGTTATATAAGCACATGCATAACTATTGAAACTTTGAGTTTTTATATGCCCATTGTCTTTAGTGGTTATCCATATCTTACCATTTGTCAACATTCTATTCTTTTTTTTATCCCATATAATAAAAAATGGAGTTCTTATCGTTTTTACACTTAATACCTTATTCAATGAAGAAGGCATTGCATAATAACCAAGATTATGTTCTGCAGCAATAATGATTTTTCCTTGATTAATTAATTGTTCACATACAATACCTAGTTCTTCAAAATCCTCCTCACATGTTGTTCCTAGACTTAAATTAATAATATCTACATCTTGAGATATGCACCATTTTAGTGCTACAATTAGATCATCAATATTCCCGAAACCCTCTTGATTTAATATTTCAATATGATCTAATTTATCATAATGCCCATATTGTTCAATTATTCTGGTTACAATTGTTGCATGTGTGATCCCTTTACATTCATCCTTATGATTTTTTTTACATACCTTTGAATCTATCACTTTTAATAACGTTAATTTATCCAAATTGACTAATATACTAGAATTTATTAAGCCATCTATAATTACTATTCTCATAATGTTGCTATTTCCGTTCTAAATTTTTCATTTCGATTAAAAATCTCTTCGTAACTACCAATATCACTAACCTGCCCTTCGCTTAAATAGATTATATTATCTGCCTTTTTCAACGATTCAATATCATGAGAAATGATTATCACAGTTTTTCTAAAGTTTCTATCCATAATCTTACTAATAAATTTTCTTTTAGAGTCATAATCCATATTGGCAGTAGGTTCATCTAAGATAAGTAATTCACGTCCACATGCTAAAGCACGTGCTAAAGCAATTTTTTGTCTCTGTCCGGCAGAAAGCAATTCTCCATTTTCTCCAATTTTGTAACTTAGTTTTTTTTCATCTATTGTTTCTTCTAAACCACATATCTTTATTATTTCATCCCAAAAAGCTTCATCAATATTTCTCTCAATACAAATATTGTTATATATCGAATCATTAAACAAATAAAAGTCCGTGTTCATCACTGAAATTTTCTCTCGATATTTTTTTAATTCCAGTTCTTTTATTTCAATATTATTAATGTATATATGGCCTTCACTTGGATCAAATAATCTTAAAAGTAAACGATTAATGGTTGTTTTCCCACTTCCGTTTTTTCCAAATAAGATAATTTTTTGGTTTTCTTTTATATTCAAATTTATCTGTTGAAATAGTTCTCTATTGTTATCATAAGCAAATGAAACATTATCAAATCTTATTTCTTCAATTTTTTCTAATGCTAACTTTCCTTCATTACATTCCTTTTCCCAATTTAGAAAAGTACCCAATCTTTCCAATGAAGGCTTAACACCTGCATATATAAAAAATATATTAAATATAGAGGATAACGGCGTTAATATATATGTACTAAACGTAATGTAGGCAATAATTCCTCCTACTGATATATTTCCATTTTTATAAACATGACATCCTAATATATATATAACTACAATTACAATTTCAATAAATAATTGATCAATACTAATATTTAAATAATTAAATATGTTTCTTTTACTAACGGATGTCAATTCTTCTTGTTTTATCTTTTCAAATACTGAATGTAATTTTTTTTGTATTCCCCACAATCTAATATCTTCTATACCAGTAATATATTCACCTATCCATTTTGAAAACATCTGCCTATGTTGCATTAACTGTTGCATCAATTTCATGTTTTCTTTACTCATAAAAATTGTTCCAACTAACTTTATAGGAGTAATTAGTAATATTATGATTGCTAAATCATTTGATACAATAAATAATCCTATAATGCCTCCTATGATACCTAATACTTCTGTAATCGCCAACATAGCTCCTTCATCAAAAACAGAAGTAATCGTCGAAATATCACTTTCAATACAATGAGTTAATTCTACACAATTTTTTTCATTAATTTTATCCAATTTTGCTAAAGATATATGATTTATGGCTCTTCTCCACAAATTTAAATTCAAATCATTCTTTATCGATATTCTAATTCCCTCTTTAACTAGACCTATCGCATATAAAATAAGGTATAACCCTATAGAAATCACTGAATATTTTATTACAATATATGTATCTGCCTTATAGATGCCTGCATCCATGATATACTGTGTTAATAATGGCTGAATCAAATTAATTATTGTACTTAATAATAATAACAATATAATAGAAACTATTTTAATTTTAAAATATTTAATATCAACTGCAAATTTACGCATATATTTATCCTTCACTATTTTTCTAAAACTTTTCTCCTGCGAAAAAACTTTTCCATAAAAAATAAAGTGGGAAAATCCCACTCTATTTCTATAATTCCTAAGATGCCCATGGTGTCATAGTAATTGATGCTGAGTTATCACCATATGAGCTTGCATAAAGATTTAATTTTCCAATTTTTATGCAATAACAAACACATGTACAACTACATCCTAAAGCATAAGCCTCTACCGTGTTATTTGGCACATTACGTTTCTTATTTAGATTTTTCATCTAATACTCTCCTTCCTTTTTTATGATAAACATGCATGTTTTATCCCTTGCTATATCAATTTTTTTTGAAATACAATATTACTTATTTTTTCAACTGTTAAAAAACCATAATTATCCAAGTCCTTTTTCTCAATCTTAACCATAAAAAACTTTTGTATCTCTAAAACCAAATATACCATGTCGACAGAATCCAAATTATAATAACGTCCTGTTAATTCGTCATCATTTTTTTTATAATTAACTTCTTTTCCCTTGATATTGCTTATAATTTCCCAAATCTTTTCTTCAATTGCTTTTTTCTCCATATTCTGACCTCTTTTGGTTAATTTAATATTATTATTTTGATTCATTATTAACTAACATATAATTAAGAGCACTATCCGCTCTATACAGCAACATTTTCCCCAGAAGATAAATTTTCAACAATAGAACTTGCAATATTAAGATACGTTTCTTGATCATGAGCATTTAGAAGATAATTTGAAGTTCTACCTTCACAAACTTCTTTAATATAATCATTAACTATTTCATTTGGAACATAGTTATATACAACTTGACGAAATTCAAGAGATTCCGAAAAATCAATAATCCTATTATCAATACATACTTTATCAATACCAAATCCATATTTATGTTCAAAACATTCACTTAGCCTGCAATAAAACTCTTCCGGGTATTCTCCTATCAATGACTTCAAAATAAAATAATCACTATCTAACGCCTGTGAAAAACAAAATGCCTCTATCGCAAAATCATTATGTATTTCATTTGTATATTTCATCATAGCGCCCGGAATATCTATTAATATGATATCCGGATAAGTACGCTTTTCTATCATCTTAACAAAATGATTAATCTGTACTATATACGAACTATCTAACATACCTTCTTCCGCATCAGGTATTACAAAGCCGCCTGCTAATTTTATATTTCCATTTTTTGAAACAACACTAACCTTATATCCCTGCTTAGACAAAATCTCGGCCAAAAAAAGCGCATCACACTGATATCCTATATTAGGAAACAAACATCCAATACACACGATAGGTGTTTCTATATTGTACAACTTATCATTAATATCATATTCACTAATTATTTTGTCACTATAATCTTCATATATTTTATTATTTGACTTGCATATATTGGATACTTCTTCTGCAAATTCTTTTTCAACATTCATGCAACAAATGATATTTTTCCCCAATTTTGCAGACATTATCATCTTTTCATAACAATCATTTTTTATTACTGAAGCATTTGGAGAATCTAAAAAAATAACTGTATCTCCATCCTCTAAAGCTTCCTCAAAATCATTGGTCATCACATATCCAATTTCTTCTCCCCATGTTATTCTTCCTGCATCAACTAACTTATCCTGTTCAACAAGAAACCAACCCTTAGGAACTACCAATTTTATATCTTTATATATTGATTTTTCCTTCAATATCTTTATTGTAGATAACGCCATTTCCGAAAATGGATATGCAATACACGACACCATAAATACACCTCATACCTTAATAACATTTCCTTAATTCTTTTTCTAACAAAACTTTACGTATCATTTGTTCCATATTAGCTTTAACCAATTCACAATGTTTTTTCTTTTTCTCTGCTGAAAGCACACCACATTCATCTGCCAGTCTGGCACAAATAGTACATTTATTAATCGCATAACAAGTAGAACATTCTTTTTCTGTTAGTTTTCCTACATTCAATATTTGTTTTACTTTCTCGTAATAGAATCCCTTATCTAAGGTTCCAATATTCATTATTTCCGATGTCTCACTTACTCGTTCACATGGGAACAAATTACCATAAATATCAACAAACAATCTACGTTTTCCTGGAATGCACGGTCCCGAATGCGACCATACTTCCGGAAGTCCTTGATATGTTTTATTAAAATAATTGTAATCTTCTTCCATTCTTACTTTTTCATTTTCAAATATTTTTTCATAGTCTAAACCATCTATAATACTCAAATAGTTTAACAGCATCATAAAATACTTATATCTATATTTTTTTATATATTCTTCCGAAAAAGTTGTCTTTTCATCTATATAAACATCATCTACTACTGTATATCTTACATTAAGTTTACTAAATATGGATTCTTTAAAAATGGAACAAATTTCATCAATATTATTTTGTGGATCTACAACCATATTTATAGAAATATGGTCACAACATTTTTCTCCATACTCATGATAAATGCTATTCAAATTTCTATAAACAGTCTCAAATGAACCCTGTCCAGATATATAAACCCTGTTCTTATCATGAATCTTTTTAGGTCCATCCACACTAACAACAACCGACACATTATGTTGAACTAAATATTCAAATATTTCATTTGTTAAAAGTGTTCCATTCGTTGTTATAGTGAAACTAATAGGCTTTCCTAAAAATTGTTTCTCTGCATATTCTATAATATCTTTTACTAATTTGAACTCTAACAAAGGTTCTCCCCCATAGAATCCAATTGCTACATTCTTGCTATCACACGAATGACATACCATAAAATCAATTGCCTTTTTAGCTATTTCTATATCCATTTTTTTAGATGTATGATTTCGTTGCGTTTTATTATTTTCATTTGAATACGCACAATAGGAACATCTTAAATTACAATTTTGCGTGAGTTGTAATACTAATTGATTAATATGTCTTTCCAAATAATATTCTACGTTCTCCGTTTCAGGATGTTCTATCTTTTTAATATTACTCATACATAAATATCCACTATCCTTTAGTGTATTTAATGACTCATCCCATTTTATATTTCCAATAAGAATTTCTTCCAATTTTTCATATTGAACTTTATCAACACAAATAATCCTATTAGTATTCACATCATAACAATAATATCCGTTTGGTGTTCTAACTAATTTAACAAAAGGCTTCTCCATTTCTTTGTCCTATTCCTCTTTATTTAACATTTTCTTGCTTAATACATACATAACCTCAATTATTTAATCCACCTAATATCCAACTCACTATATCACCTATTATATCCATTGTTTGTACACTATATTTCATCATTTGTACCTCTCTCAATTGCTATTGTTACTTATTAACATATCGAAACTATCATGAACCATATCTTTTTTCAACCATAACTCTTTGAACGGTCACTTAACTCCTTAAACGGCAAAAGAGACTAGCCATTTGCCAGTCTCTTTTTAATCACTTACTTTTAATTCCATATAACCTGTGCTTTAAACATCCCTTCTTGAATATTAATTTCCAACTTCCCACCATTTCTTTCTATTGTCTCTCGAACATTTCTAAGACCAATTCCATGATTTCTCTTATCAGATTTAGTAGTTGCTTTTATAGTGTGTTCAGACACATTCTTATCTACACTATTCACAACAGATATCCTTTTATATACGTTTCCTTCTTCTATGCAGAATGATAATTTTTTTGATTCCATATTACTATCCCTTAGATATTCCACAGCATTTTGCACTAAATTAGACACAATAACACATAAATCAACCGCATCAATACTTATGTTATTTTTACACTTCCCAACAATATTTACCGAAATATCATTATCTAATTCTGCTAAATAGCAACATAAAATTGCATTCAACACATCATTCCCAACATCATATTGCTTTTCTTTTAAATGTGCATTTTGCTTCATCAATGTATCTATATACTGCTTTGTATTATCTGCACTTTCCTTTTGAGCTATCTCTGCCAAACATATCAAATGATTATTCCAATCATGCCGATTTTTTCGAGTCTCTTCTTCTCTCTGAAGCAAAGAGCTATAATAATGTTTCTGTGCCTCCTTTAATTTTTTTTCTGTTATTAGCAATTGTTGCAATCTTTGATTGGTATTTCTTATATATGTAATAAACAGAATCAATACCCCCACTGAAGCATACGAACATATATTAGTAATACTAACAAAAGATTGAAATCTTTGATTTCTAACATATTCTTTAGTAACATACAATCCTGCAGCATTAAATAATATACATACTGCCATGCACAATACAAGAATCCATATATAGTCCATTTTTATTGCAAACATACTTCTTCGTTTACAAATAGTATATACTATAAATAATATAAATACAACTGCTATCCCGTTTACCAAAAGTTGATATTCCTTTAGTAAATCAAAAACTCCTATATTCTGCTCAATATAAATAATTAATTTCTCTGTAATGCCCTCTATGCATGCCACTTCTACAAATAATATTAAAATATGTACAAAATCCTCTATCTTTTTTTCATATACCATTATATATGATGTTGTTACAGCTAATGTATACATAACAATATGTTGTTCTTCCTCACTTGTTATTTGCAAAAAATTAACAAGACATATATATACTAAAAATCCTACATATCCCCCCCACTTCCGTTTTATATCTCTTTTAAAAAATATTTTCTCTGCTAATACATATTTCATTGTCTCTACAATGAATATAACACTCCAAATTATATTTTCCATTATTTCTTACCCTTCTAGTATCTACATATAAAACTTGCAAAAAAACTTCAATATATATTTTTCACATTATTCTCTGTAGTTTAAGTCATATTCCACATACGCTTGCTCAAATTCCTTTTTTCTGCGCCTTGAAACCAGTATCTTTTTACCTTGTATGAAAATACTTCCTTTTGCATACTCTGTAATTTTCCCAAGATTCACAATATACTGTCTGCTTACTCGAAAGAATAATTCCTTCGAAAGTTCCTGCTCTAATTCAGATAAGGAACATTCTTTCCTCAATAATCTACTTTCATTCCTACCCGACACCACAAACTCAGAATAACCATCATACGCTGTGATATACGAAATATCCTTTTGAGGAATCTGATAAGAATTCCTCTTCTCATATAGCTCTATCACTTTCATACCTATCTGTGTATGGAAGATCGCTTGCAAAGCCTCTTCTATCTCATCTACATCAAATGGCTTTGTCACAAAGCGAAATGCTTGTATGCGGAATGCATCCTTGAACTTATCCGCTCTTCCGGTTGCCATAATAATCTTACAGTCCTTATTCTTTTCCCCTATCCTTTTACCTGTTTCGATTCCATCCAGTTCCGGCATATCGATATCTAAGAAAACTGCTTCTAATGTATCAACTGCTTCCAACAATGTTCTTCCTGACTCAAAACAGCTTATACTAATTTCCCAGCCATTCTTATCTGCGATTTCTAATATGGTTCTTTGCAAAGCCTCTATAATTAACGGTTCATCATCACATATTCCTACTCGTAACATTCCTATATCCTATCTGTGTGTCATTCTCTCATATTTTGTGCATATCATTTCTTTATACCACATTTATGACATTATATCTTATTTCCCGCACGAAATGTGTATTTTTATGCATAAATTCTTCTTAAATGAACAAATAGTGCGTGCCAGCGCACGCACTTTGGCAAGAATTTCTTACGAAATTCTTGTCTAACTGCCACTACGCTACAGCACTTTCCTATAAAGGAACAAAAAAAGAACCCAAACGTCTTATCATTGACTTTTGAGTTCTTTGTCTACACTTCGATACAGGTATCACTACCTGCTTTTCTTATTCACTTAGAAATTCTTCTGGATGTTTCATCTCTATAATATCATCTTTCATTGCATCTCAATAAAGACTCTTCCAGCTTCTCCTTCACGAATTCCTGTCCTACTCCTTCTATCATCATTTCTTGCTGAATTTTTCTCTGTTCTTCTAACATTTCCTGTGTGTCCTGTATCTCCTGATTTGCCCGTAGTTCATTTTTTGCTTCTAGTCTTGCCTCGTAGTAAAACATTTTTCGATGTCTTTCTACTTCTCGCTTTACACCAAGCTCTGCGGACTCCTTCATAAAGCTTTCGTAATTCTTTACTTTTTCCTGTAATGTGATTTCTTTATTCGAAAGAGACTGCATGGTTTTTTCATATTCCTGTGTCAGTAGCTTTCCATATTCCTTCTCTGCCTTTGCAGCAAGGATTTGTCTGTTTTCCAGTTCTTTTACAGCCTCTTCTTTCTTTTCGACACTTACCATTGCCTTTTCCAGAGGATGGTTTTGTGCCTCTTCCTCTTGCTCTTGTGTTTGCTCGGTATCTTCCTTTTTCACGCTCTTCTCAGCACTGGTATCGATATCCAGTGACTGATTCAGCATTTCGATTTCACTCAGTTTATTTACAATTTGATTTGCATTCTCTGTACTTGTTTTTTGGATTTCCTTGGCTTCTTCTGCGAGCTTTTCCTGCTGTATCTTCTCCTGCATCTCGGCTAATGTACGTTGCTTGAGCAGATAATCATCCTTCATTTCCTTTAACACACGCTCGTCATCATTGTCTAAACGCATATCCACAACACTTTGATATTGTATCTTTATTTCTTTTTCCATTTCCGTATGGAGTCTGTTTTCCTCTTCTTCCGTTAATGCCCCGCCACATTTTACAGTATCTACCAGTTCTTTCAGTGTTTTAACTACTTCGCCTGACATCATATTTTCATCTTGTGATGTATCTCCCTTGTCTACCCGCTTTAGCGACTTTTCATAGCCTTCCTTGGAAATTTCCATTATGGCAGCATAACCTTGTGTATCACTTGGTACGCTTGGCTTAATCTGATTTCCTTGTCTTTCCATCACAAGATTCGTACTAACACTTACAGACCTTATGGTATCCTGCACACCTACCTTCTTTACTTCCATAAAAATCCCCCTCCATTGTTTTCTCTTTGTATACAATATCGGTTGTTTTTTATAGAATGATAATATTAATTTCTTATAACTTTTTATTATGCACATAATAAAAAGAGGTAACACACTGTTCCTCTTTTTACTCCATCACTACCATTCTGTTATAGCACAGCTATGCTTTTTGGTCTTTCTATCATAACTAATGCCTACTAATAGCATATTTCCTCTATATTCCTGTATGCCATCCATATAGTTACGTTCCTTAATCTGCGCAATTGCCTCTTCGGGCGTTTTATCGCATTTTAATTCAATAATCATGGCTGGTACATCCTTATTTTTCTTTGGCACAAATACAAGATCTGCATATCCTTTTCCGAAAGGCGCTTCACGCATAATCTTATAATATTCTCTAGCATGATAATAGGCTAATGTTATAGCACAGCTTAATGAATTTTCATCATTATACTGTAATACAGATGCTGCTTCCGCATGAACCTTTTCCATAGCATCCGCTACCGCATCTACATCCTTCTGCCAAGTGCTCCTTAAAAGTCTTTCGGATGCATCCATAGCATTCACAACCTCACTCCACTTTGCTCCTTCTATCGCATATTCAAAGGCTTCCTGCACTTCTTTATTTGGAATATATGCCTCCTTGCTCTCTAGGTCATATGCCAGATATCCTAAATGAATCAGCGCTGTCATGACATCATCCTTGCTCTTATATGACACAAAATCGTTCTCAAAGCTTCCTACCTTGACTCTGCATCTCTCTCCTGCAAACATTCGAATAATATCATCCCGTAATCCTTCAAAATTGAGTGAAATATAGCCTGAAAGAGAACTGAATGCTTCTGTATGCGACCAATACGATTCATATGCTTCAAATCGGATTGCCTTTACTACAGAATTCGGATTATAAATATGCTCTGCATTCTTAAACGAATAACCATCATACCATTCGCACATCTTATCAAATTCCATGCCATATTGTTCACAAAGCCTCTGGACTTCATCACTCGTAAAGCCATAATATTTTGCAAGCATCTTCGGACTTATCATGGTATATTCATCGAAATTATTCATAGCCGATTCGATGCCGTATTTCTTAATCGGTAAGATTCCTGTCATATATGCAAGTGCAATAAAACGTTTTGAAGATTCGCCTTTAAAAAGTGCACGCAATAGACTGATATACTCATCCTGTAGCTTTTTGTTCTGCTTTGCCTCACGAAAAACGGTATCCCATTCATCTATAATAACAACAAACTGTGCCTTGCATACATGATTAATCTGACTAAGTGCCATTGCAATTGTACTACACTGGGATATATCGACCATACTATACTCTTTCTGCAATTCCTCTAATATTGTCTTATTAAAAGTTGATAAAAACAGTTCTTCTTTTTTTCCTACATTCGACCACATCTCAGCCATATCAACATGAATCACATCATATTGATTCAAATATGTCTCATAACTTTTATCCTTTTCTATCTCGAGTCCATGAAAAAGTTCTCTGGAATCACAACCTTTACTGTAATATGCCTTTATCATGCCTGCAGTAACCGACTTACCAAAACGTCGGGCACGGCTAACACAGACATAGCACTGCTCTGTCCCTAATAATCCATTCAATATAGGAATTAATCCCGATTTATCTATATAAATCTGTGATTCTACTGCTTTCTTAAAGCTTGCATGATCCGGATTTACATATATTCCCATAGAATACCTGCCCTTTCTTACTATCTATTCTTCTCCAATCAATACTTCCTTACCCGCAAAAGCAAACCCATACTTACGAATTTGTTCCTCTTGAAATCCTCTGGCTATCAGTTCTGTCTTATACTGCTTTTCTTCTATTTGTTTCAAAGCATTTTTTACGGTTTCATCTAGTGAGCTTTCTCTTTTTGGATTATGCACTTTGAATTCCAGGATATATGCTGCTTTACTCTTATCCCTTGGCTCTATCATAACATCATATCTGCCAAGTCCACTTTCTCGATTGGAGGTAAGTATATATTCCTGATTGAGCTCTGTCAACAACCCCAATACCAGCCCATGATAGAATCTCTCCGGCTCGGAATCAGAAGGCTCCTTTCCTGTATCAAAGTAACTAAACACATTTTTAGAAATCTTATTGATACATACATTCATTTCCTCAACATTACCATACAACATGGCCGACACAAAATCGTTATAATGGACTTCTGTTTCCATAAACCAGTCATGAACCATGTTGTAAAACATATCTAATACTTCACCGTTCGTAATACTTAGTGTATATTTTGGCCGCATTCCCGGTGTCGTTAATTTTTCTTTTTCAATTACCTTTAAATATCCACTTGCTAGCAACAAGCTCCATACGGCAACTTCATTGTCGCCCAAACGGTTATAAACGATTTGTTCATCAATAGGGGATGTTATCCTCTCCATTTTCAATAATCGTTCAAAGGATACTTTGATATTTTTATTGCCTTCCTGTATAAGTCTGCCTATCAGACGGTTTCCACTGGTATTCGCCCAATACGTATCATACTGTCCGTTCGTATCCAAGAAATTCAAAACAGACCATGGATTATAGATATCAGAATGTTTTCCGAACACAAATCCATCATACCATGCTTTTACGCCTTCTCTTTCCTCTCCAAGACCACACTCATCCAGTGCTGCAAACACTTCTTCCTCTGTAAATCCAAAGCTGGTTGCATACTCATCGGACGTTGTCGTTACTACCTTCAGATTATTCAGATCTGAGAAAACAGATTCTTTACTGATTCTCGTAATCCCCGTCATAATCCCTCTTTCAAGATATGGATTCGTCTTAAAGGTCGAGTTAAATAAGCTTCTGGTAAATGCCACCAGCTCATCCCAATATCCATTTATATATGCCTCCTGCATCGGTGTATCATATTCATCTAATAAAATAATTACTTTTTTATCATAATAGCGATATAAAAAATCCGATAGTTGATAAATTGCCGAGGTCGCATCACTATCTCGCATTTCCAGTGCTAAGATTCTATCAAAAAACAAACGGTCTGCATCTGTTAAGACATCGCTATCTCTTAGATAGGAATATTTAATATAGAGATTGGTTAATATCTGACATATTTTTTCTCGCGCTGTTTTATAATTCGTTTCTTTTACTCCGGCAAGCGATAGTGATATGACCGGATAAGTGCCTTGTATCTGTCTATACTTCTCATCCTGCCATATAGAAAGCCCTTCAAACAGTTCACTTCTACCATTATAATTTATCGAAAAAAACTGCTCCAGCATGCTCATATTTAAGGTCTTTCCAAAACGGCGTGGGCGTGTAATCAAGGTGACACTGTCTCCACAGTCCCACCATTCTTTGATAAAATCAGTTTTATCAACATAGAAATACTTTCCTTTTCTCAATTCCTCAAAGCTCTGTATTCCTATTGCCACACCTCTCGCCATGAACGTTACACCTCCACAACCGGAATTTTCTATTTCTTAACTTCTTTCCCTGTACATACTTTATAAACATTCTTTACTGTATTAACAAACCTAATAATAACCATAACAATACTTCGCATAATTATTTACTCCTTTCGTCAACACTATATATTTATATGATACCACAGATTAAGTTACTTTTTACACTACAGATACTTTCTCATCGCTGCTTCTACCACATGTCCAACAAGTACAGATGTTGTAACACTTCCTGCTCCACCTGGTACCGGTGTAATGGCATCTACTATTTTCTCTGCTTCGTCATACTTTACATCACCGCAAAGC
Source organism: Lachnospiraceae bacterium (assembly GCA_017436865.1). GTDB lineage: Bacteria > Bacillota > Clostridia > Lachnospirales > Lachnospiraceae > COE1. The sequence goes on along the minus strand of JAFSCH010000070.1, from coordinate 15,726 downwards.
TTACCTTCTTCATTGATATTGATTCCAACATCAATAACAACCTGTCCTTCTCTTAGATAAGAACCATCAATAACACCGGCTCTACCTGCTGCCACAATTACGATATCTGCCTCTTTTACTACAGATGGCATATCCACGGTCTTAGTATGGCAAATAGTAACCGTTGCATTCTTCTGAATTAACATCATCGCAGCCGGTTTTCCTACTACAAGGCTTCTTCCAACCACAACTGCCTTTTTGCCTGTACAGTCAATTCCATAATGGTCGAGAATCTCCATACAGCCCTGTGGTGTACAAGGTGGAAAGCCCTGCTTCTTGCCTGCAAATACACCTGCCATCGAGCCATCCGTAATACCGTCTACATCCTTTTCAAAGTCTAAAGCATTGATAATCTTTTCTTCGTTTAAGTGCTTTGGCAATGGACGAAATAATAACACACCGTGAATCGCATCATTCTTATTCACCTGGTCAATCACTGCTAATAATTCCTCTTCCGCAACATCCTGTGGAAGCAGGAACTTTTCATAAGCCACACCGAGTGTTTCACATCTTTTAGTAGCTCCTCTTTCATAGGAAATATCATCATCACGCTCACCCACACGAATAATTCCAAGTGTTGGTGTGATGCCCTTTTCCTGTAATTTGGCTACGTTAGCCTTTATCTTCTCATTCATAGCGGCGGTAACTTCTTTACCTAATAACTGCTTTGCCATGTTTCATCCTACCTTTCTCAAATCACTCAAATTTATGCAAAGTATAAATTTGTATGCGAAAAATCTTCCGTTTATGGATTTTTCGCATTTATTTCAAACGCTCATTTACGCTGTTGAATACCTTATCTGCTTTTTCGGAATATACGCGAATCATCTCGTTTGCCTCTGCATTCAACTCTTCCGCATATTCACGGTTTGCCATGGATTTTGTATTGATGAATACGTTTAAGGATGCACCAAGTAAAGCAGCCTTACAAAAAGCCGCACCTACACCGGCATCACTAAGGGCGATTACACTTCCCTTAGCCGCAAATTCTTCTATAATATCAATTGCTTCACAACATTTTCTCATGATTTCTATTGGAACCGAGCAGGCATCCTTCAACACGATTTCCATCACTCGTGCCTTCTCTGCCTTTTCTTCCTCTGTTTCCTTTGGCATTCCATACGCCTTGGATAATGGCTCAAACACCTTTGCATCTTCTTCTACCAGACGAAGAAAATCCATCTGCAAAGCATCTGCCTTTTCCTTTAAAACGATAATGTCTGCTTCAACTTCTGCGTATTTCTTCTTGCCAACGGTAAGACTTCCTACCATGTTGCCAAGTGCTGTTCCGATTGCTCCTACCAGCGCAGATGCTCCACCGCCACCCGGTACCGGTGCCTTTGTCGATAATACTTCCACAAAATCTTCACATGAATATGTCGTAAAGCTCATAAATAACCTCCAACTACGTTCTTTTCTCTCAGTATACTATTCCCGTGGAAAATATACAAATATTACTTTTCCTCCGCATGCACAAAGGTAATATCCTGCAAGACTGTAAACTGCACCTTTTCTTGTTGCTTTACATCCAGTTTTATCGTTTCCGTCTGCGCTGTCTCAGGCTTGCATGTTCTTTGCTTATGATGCACTCTTTTCCTATAACGCTTTTGCCCTTTTACTGTCCGATATCCTTTGGGAATCTTCCAAACAAAAAACAACACAATCGCAACAATTCCCAAAACAACTGCTATGATTAGAAATATATATGACATTATTGTCATTTCTTCTATTGTCATATTCCTACCTATGTCCTTCCTACTTCTATCCTGCTGTTATCATTTGTCCGAATAACTGGAAGCCAGCAATTCATCTGCTCCATCTAATAGTTCCATAATAGCAGCGATTTCCTGTCTCACGTTTTCCGTTGCCTGTTTCTTCATTTGTAACATATCTGCCTCTATCTCCATATAGACTCCCAATATCTCCTGTTTCGTAATGCCGTCCTCTCGTAAATATTTTGCATATTCCATAGAACGGGTTACCAATTCCCGATACATACGTAACGTAATCAGCTCCCTATCCGGATTCTCATCATTCCATGCTTTCCATGTTATGAGCTTTCTCCAGTATTCTCCATACATTCCTACATCCGAGCCGGCTATCTGTGCCGCAACAATTTTCTTATAAAAGCTCCCTATCTCGATATACAGCTTACTTCGTTGCAACTCTCTATCCTTTTGCGGTAACTTTTCATAGATTCTTGCCGCTTCCTCAAACCAGACCACTGCATGTGCCTGTCTGCTCTCCTCCTGCTCATAATAGAACCAGTATGCATTTCCTATATCATAACAGAAATCACCATAGGATGCGGGATTTTTTTCTGAAAAAGCACGTAAATATTTTTCTGTACTAATATTCATTTCCAACAGATAATTCTCTTCCTCATCGGAAAACACACCATCTTCAATAATATGCTCGCAATATCTGTCATACGCCTCTTCTCTAGTGCTGTCGGTAGCAATTGCCTGCATATACCCCCCCAATGCTTCCCGATCCACCGTTGTCCTTCCTGCTGTTTCCATAATCTCCGCATAGATGTCCCTTTGCCTATGTAACGAAGAAATCCACAGTGCTATTGCAGTCAAAAGGCATAGCATAGAAGTTCCTGCTATTCCTATAAACACCTTCCACCTTTTCTGATATGCTTCCACTGCGGAAATATCCATATCACGATAGTGCTCTAATGCATAACGTAGTTCACTTACAGACTGGTATCTATCCTGTGGATTTCTACTAGTACATTTTTCAATAATTTGCTCTAACCCTGTTGACAGTTTTGAATTCCATTTTGTAATCGGATACATTTCATACGGTGGCTCTGATGGATTATGTCCCGTAACCAGATGATACATGGTTGCTCCCAGACAATAAATATCTGTCCTTGCATCGGTCTGTCCCATTGTTCCAAACTGCTCGGGTGCCGCATATCCTTGTGTTCCCAGGCAAGTCGTATCTCCTGTATTCTGTTCCTTATATTCTCTTGCCGTCCCAAAATCAATCAAAACGACACTATTGTCAGATTTTAACATTACATTTGCCGGTTTCATATCCCGATAAATAATCGCTGGTTCTCTAGTATGTAAGTATTCCAACACTTCGCAAAGCTGAATCGCCCATTCTACCACCGTTTCCTGCTTCTGCGCTCCCTGCTCTAGCAAAATCTTTTCCAAGGTATTACCTTCTATATAGTCCATGACAATAAGAAGATTCTCTTTTTCATCAATCACATCAACGATACTTGGTAGTCTTGGATGTTTTAACTTTTTTAGTAGCTCCATCTCCATTAGGAGACTCTGACGAATCACTTGAAAATCCTTTCTACAGGACTTTCTCACTTCCTTGATTGCCCATGGTTTATTTGCCTTTTCATTGATAGCAAGATACACCGTACTCATGCCACCATGACCGATTTCATTTAAAATCTTATATTTTCCATCAATAATCGAACCTAATTTTAACATGTTTCTTCTTCCAGTGTTTGTATGAGAATCGCGGAGATATTATCCCTCTCTCCACGTGTCTTTGCCTCTTCTATCAGCATATTCAATGCCTTATTCATACCGGTCACAATCTCATTTTCCGGTTGCTGCTTCCGTACAGGCTCCCACGCCATCTTTTCCACTGCTGCAAGTATCTCGTTTCTTGATACCTCATGGCGAAACCCGTCCGAACAAAGCAAATAGCATGCTCCCGGAACCAGATTTCCTGCTATAAATTCCGGCTCTACTTCTTCCTTCACACCAATACATTGTAAGAGTACATTTCTTCTGCTGTCCGTTTTTGCCTGTTCTCTTGTCATTCGCCCGGAAGCGACCTCACGTTCCACAAAAGTCTGATCCTTTGTCAGTTGAAAAACTTCACTTGTTAGTTCATAAGCCCTACAATCTCCGACATGTATAATATAATATGCATCTTCATAAAAAAGCATTGCCGTAAGAGTCGTTCCCATGTTTTGACTTCCCTGCTTGCGGATTCTATCATTGCAGTCTGTAACAAGCCTTTCCCATTCCGCTTTTAACATTTCTGCTGTTATGCTTCTTAACTGATATGGAAGCTTTTCCATAAACCATGCTTCAAATGCTCTGACTACAATGGCACTTGCAAGCTCTCCTTTCGTCAAGCCTCCCATACCATCACACAAAACAGCAAGTGTTACTTCGCCAAGCTCAGTATCAACTACTTTTACTGTTAAACTATCCTGATTCACCTGTTTTACCAGACCTATATCTGTCTGCGCTGCTGCCATATAATGTATCTTCATTCTAATAACCTTGCCTTTCTGTAAGATATAAAGTCTGCCATTTATATGGCTTCATAATAAAAAGTAAATTCTTCATCTGCTAATACAAAGCTTTGACCAGATTTTATTTTTACATACTTCTTCGCCGGAAGCCTTTTCCCCTCTAAAAAAGTATGATTGAGCGAATCTTGATCAACCACATAGAAATGGTCTTTTTTACGCACAATATCTGCATGTGTTCTACTGACTGCATCATTTTCTACATAATAATCTACATAGCTCTTTTCCTTGCCTATTTTAAAAACGTCTCGATTAATCAGTATCTTTTCCTTTGTACTTTTGCGTATCAGATAGGGTAACCGCATCGGTGCATGGAGCAAACAGGTTTCTGCAAAAGTGTCCTCCATAACCGGCTTACACTCTGGTTCAAACAATTCCGTTTCTCCATAAGAATTATCTTCATAATATGAAATAGGCGGTATCATCTGCTGAACCTCTGGCTCAGCCCATTCCCTTTGTGTTCCATACTTGCTTTGTCCCCCTTGTGCATTCTGCACAAGTCCAAGCATATCCTCCAAAATGACTGTCATACCAAGCTCAGACAATGTTTTTCCCATTTCTTTGTCCATTCTCTCATAAAGCTGTTCTATTCTTTGTAAAAGCATGTCCGATATTTCTTCGTCCTTTCCTTCTATGTATTCTTCCAGGCTAAGCAGGCTGTCTATCAGATTACGGTAAAATACCAGCTTTTTCTTTTCTATGCTGTTTACACTTTTCATTCTTTTAACCTTACCTTTCTTCCATTCCCTATCTCCTACCTTTTCTACCATTATGAATATACAAGATAACTATTGGGTGCTTCATAGTTATATGTAAACATATGCATAAAAAAAGGTATATTTCCCATTTTCTGTCAGAAACACATCATACGCTTCTTTTTCGCAGAATTCTATGGTACTTTATACCTAAAATTTTAAAAAGTTTTTAAACTGATTCTTAATAGAAAATATGGCCGCCTATTTGCGTTCCTGTTAGCCCTGGAATCGGCGTTCTAAAATAGAGACAATGTCCTACATTCGTCATACCCTTCATCGCTTCATCTGCTGCCTTATAACAGCTTGCCGTTGCCTTATTATTTGCAAGCGCCAAAGCAAGTCTGCCATTTCCTACTGGCGAAAACTGCTTATTCTGATAGATTACACCTACCATTGTATCGGGATAGCGTGAGCTTAACATACGGTTGATAACAACCGAACCAACGGCTACCTGTCCAACATATGGCTCTCCTCCGGCCTCACAATAGATTAAATTGGCCAGCAGATAACGGTCTCCTTCCGCAAAGGTAACCTCAGAAATATCTCTCCATGCCGACTGTGCAGCAAGTCTTGATAATGCAAGCTCTTCCTCATATTGTTTTTGTAATGCTGCAATATCTTCTTCCTGTTCTGAGAGCATATTATCCAAAGCATCAATGGTAGCCTCTGCATCCTCAATCTGATTTCCGTAAGAAGCTACACTATTGGCCGTTTGTTTTACAAGCTGTGAAACCTTTTCTTGTTCCGCTTCTGCTTCTGTCTTCAAGGTATTCAAATCCTCAAGCTCTACATTCAGTTGGGCTTCCACTTCTTCCACATAAGCTCTTGTCTCCTGAAACTGTATTAACATCTCCCTATCATAACGTGTTATCTCTTCGATATACTCACCTTTATTCAGCAAATCGCCAAATCCTGTAGCCGATAACAGCATATCCAGATAAGTCTGATTTCCTCGTTCATACATAAAACGAATCCTTTGCTTCATGGATTCGTACTGATTCTCTTCTGTCGCAATAGCCTCTGCTAAGGCTTCCTGCGTTTGTGCAATCTCCTGCTCCTTAACATCAATCTGACGTTCCAAATCAGCCAGATTGTTACTCACTACCTCTAAATCATCATTTAAGGCTCCTAACTTACCAAGCAACGAATTCTGTGTAATCTGTAGCGATTCCTTCTGCTTCTCTGTATTACCCTTTGCAGCCTCTGTTTTTTCCTTCTCTTCTTTTGCCTTTTGCAGCTTCTCCAATGTTGTTTCTGCCCGTACCGGAATGTTCGGCTGTGCTACTGTTACCATAACTGCTGCCAGCAAAATCAATAGTGCTCTTCGATGCTTTCGCGTCGATTTCATACGTCCCCTCCACGCTTGTGTTTTGCTATTTCGTTCCAAATATTCTGTCTCCGGCATCTCCAAGTCCCGGAACGATATACCCATGTTCATTGAGTTTCTCGTCCAAAGCCCCTACATAAATATCTACATCCGGATGTTCCTTCTGCATTTTTGCAATTCCCTCCGGTGCCGCAATAATACACATGAAATGAATATTCTTACAGCCTTTATCCTTCAGCATCTTAATCGCAGCTACCGAAGAACCGCCTGTTGCAAGCATAGGGTCTACGACAAACACCTCTCTTTGTGCACAGTCTGCCGGAAGTTTACAATAATATTCCACAGGCTCTAAGGTTTCCGGGTCACGATACAAACCAATATGTCCTACCTTTGCTGCCGGAATCAGCTGTAACATACCATCCACCATTCCAAGGCCGGCACGAAGAATTGGTACTATGGCAAGCTTTTTACCTGCAAGCTCTTCGACTGTTGTCTTACAGATTGGAGTCTCTATCTCCACCTCTGCCATTTTCAAGTCTCTGGTAGCCTCATAGCAGATAAGATTTGCAATTTCTCCGATGGTCTGTCTGAAATCCTTCGTTCCGGTATCTTTTCTTCTGATATAACCAATCTTATGACGAATCAATGGATGATCCATTACCACAACCTTTGCCATAGCAATCCCTCTCTTTCGTTTTGATAAAAATGCGCTACTTCTTATTCCTCGATTAAATCAATTCTTCTCTGATGACGTTCCTCGCCTGAGAACTCTGTTCCAATAAAAGTCTCTACAATATCATAGGCTAGATTCTCACCTATCATTCCTGCACCCATTGCCAACATATTAGCATCGTTATGAAGTCTTGTCATCTTTGCAGATAAAGTATCGCTACAAAGTGCACAACGTACACCCTTTACCTTATTTGCAGAAATAGAAATACCAATACCTGTTGTACAGATTACGATACCCTTCTCACATTCACCGCTTGCTACAGCCTCTGCTGCCGCTCTACCGAAAATAGGATAATCAACGGAATCCTTGCTATAGCATCCGCAATCCTTTACTTCTATATTTTTTCCCTTTAAGAAGGCCACAACCTTCTCCTTTAATTCATATCCGCCGTGGTCACATCCAATTGAAATCATTTTTCTTCCTCCAAATAAATTAATTTACTTTTATTATTTTATGACCAGCTGCCTTTAACAGCCGGTTCATAATAGCTTGTCTCATACCTGTACCTGCAAAGGATTCTGCATACATATATGCCACATCCTCATCATCAAACTCACGCAGGAAGGTATACAATTGTCTTGCAATCGCCGTTTCATCCTCTCGGCTGCCTGCAATCTTAACACTGTCCGCCTCATATCTGCCTGTCATCTCGCTGGTTCCAATGACTCCTGTCTTCTCCCCTTGCTGTCTATGCAGGCTTGTCTGTTCGTTAATATATGAAACAACTGCTTCCGGACTTCCTTCTACAAGCACCAGCTCGCCCTTTGGCGCATAATGTCTATATTTCATTCCTGGAGCCTTTGGTGCTTCCTTGGAATCCAAATCGAAAAGTGTCGGGTCTGTCTCTACTTGTCCCAAAACAATATCCAGCATTTCCTTTGTAATATATCCCGGGCGCAAAATCATCGGCTTATCACCTGTCAAATCTACAATCGTTGATTCCAAACCGATATCCACACCATCACCATCTATAATCATATCAATTCTGCCATCCATATCCTGAACAACATATTTTGCCTTGGTCGGACTTGGCTTTCCTGATAAATTGGCACTTGGAGCCGCTACATAACCACCGGCCTCCCGAATGAATTCCAGCGCAACCGGGTGACTTGGCATTCTAACTGCTACCGTATTCAGTCCACCTGTTGTCTGATAGGGTACTTCCTCCGACTTTGGCAAGATCATGGTCAATGGTCCCGGCCAAAAGACATCAGCTAACTGATATGCACTCTGAGGGATTTCTTTTACAATCTTCTCCAAATCCTTTATATCTGCTATATGAATAATCAGTGGATTGTCCGATGGACGTCCCTTTGCAGCATAGATTTTCTTCGATGATTCCGGATTTAGTGCATCTCCGCCAAGACCATATACCGTCTCTGTCGGAAACGCCACCAGGCCTCCTTGTCTGATTATCTCACCGGCCTCCCTAAGGGCCTCTCTGCTTTCGTTTTTTCCATCGTGCAATTCCTGCGCATCCACACGAATCAATTTTGTTTTCATGGATTGTTCTAACTCCGTTTCTATATGCTAAAAGCCACACTTAAGCTTATTGTAGCACAAACATCCGTAATTAGAAAGTGTAATGTTACTGCTCACTTTGATTCAGGTATCGTAGCACTCCCATGTGAATTGCCCATGCCATTTTTTCCTGATACTCCGAACTTACCAGCATTTCAGCTTCTGTCCGATTAGACAAAAAACCACACTCTACAATAACAATTGGCACCGTTGTCTTTTTTAACAAATAATAGGTATCATTTGCCTTAGCGGTACGCTCCTTTTGTGGCTTCAAACTCTTTATCATGGTCTGCTGCATAATCTCAGCCAATGCCTTTCCTTCTGTACTGGTCTCATAATAAAAGACCTGCATACCGCTGACCGATTCCTCCGGATAACTGTTCTGGTGAATACTAATAACCAGCTCCGGTTTTATCTCCTCCATAATCGCCAGACGATTCTTCATATCACGAACCTTTTTATTCGAATCACTCTCCTCATAAAGCCCCATATCCGTTTCCCTTGTCATCACTACCCTGATATCCTGCTGCTCCAAGTATTTTTTTAGTTTTAAGGCAATAGACAGATTAATGTCTTTTTCCAATGCATCATTGATTCCAACCTTTCCCGGATCAATGCCGCCATGACCTGCATCAATCACAACAGTTGTCACTTCCTTCTGTTTTTCCTGCTGATTCCATACCTTTACCAGCTCTGCCGACTCCTTGGCTACTAATAACATAGCAAAAATCAGCAAAAACGACATAACCGCTCCCATTACCCTACTTTGTTTTTCCGTCATTTCTAAGCTCCATGCAAACCTTGTTGTTATCATATATATGAGTAGGACAAATAAAAAAATACCCCGTATCTTACTTGATACGGGGCACTCCCTTAATTCAATGTTCCATTTGTATACTGTTCCATTACTTCCCAAACGGAAGTATCTTCCAAGCCAAGCTTCCATGCAGCTACTCCTGCAATCTGCTGTGTATTCATAACCTGCAACTTAACCTTGATAGACTCTACATCTTCAAGCCAGCACTGAACCGTCTTGCCATTGCTCTGATATTCTACATAGTTCTGACAATATTCCTCACGCCATACAGGCTCTACACCGGAATTTGCTACCCATGTGTTCTGATTTGCCATCGTAAGCGTTGCAGAGGTTGGCTCTCCTTCTCCACTCTCCCATACTCGAGTATAGAACGGAATTGCATTGATAATCTTGTCTGCCGGAACACTTTCCTTCGTCTTGAGAATACCATTCTCCACATAGTTAATGGATGCATTCGGCCCAGCCTCGCCACAACCGGAATAATATTCATCGTAGCCCATAATGACAACATAGTCAGCCACAATTCCCTGCTCTTTTCGATTATAATGTGCCGTATATTCGGTTGGAACATAATTATCAACCGAAAGAACAACTCCACGTTTTCTTGTCTCTATGGAAAGCTCTCGCAAGAACTGCGCAAAATGAGTGCCGGCATCATTTTTTACCTTTTCAAAGTCAATGTTGATACCATCAATATCATACGTGTCTACCTGTTGCATCAATCCCTGAATCAAACGTTGTCTGTTTTCACTTGATGATAATATCTCATAAAAGTTGATATCCACTCCATACAAATCCTTGCTGTCTACATCGGTAATTAACGCCCATACATCCACACCAAGATTATGTGCCTGATTCACATAAGACGAAGAAGCTATACTTGTAAAGTTACCTGCATTATCACTTAAACGAAACCATGTAGGGCAGATTACATTCACAGCCTTTGTATTTTTCAGTACATCAGCAACATTTCCTACTGCACTTCCTTCAAAAACCTGATGAAATACCATATTAATTCTGCCTTCCTTACGAACGCTGTTATAAGTAATCTCCATCGCATCGGTAACTGGTAACATTTCTACACTTGTCTTTTTGCCAAGATGCTTATTCTGTACATAACCGATAAAGGCATCGGTAGACTTAACCTTCGTCCAGTTTTCCATCTCCTCAAGAATAATAACTTTATCTCCTGCCATCACATCTGTCAGAATCTCACTCTTGACTCCTCCACGCTGTCGGATACTGGTATCCTTCGTAATCTCTGCCTCCGTAACCGTATTCCACTGTGTATACACCTGCATGCGAAGTGGTGCATCATACAAACTATAACTAAAATTCACATAGCGCTTCACATAATCTGCCGCAATATATAGGCTTTCTCCTTCATACAAAGCCGCTTTATAATCAATAGAAGTGCCCGAGTCTGAAACATATATGACATCGCTACCTTCGCCTATTTCAATACGAATCACCTCACTCGCTGTTGTAAAAAGAAGGATTTTCTCTTCGACATTGACATAGAAACGATCTGTAAAATACTTTTCTACCGTTGCAATATCAAAATAGCATACACCATCTATCAGCTTTGCCTTTTCTTCTACGATTTCATCCTGCAAAACAATTGCTATCTCATTATCTGAGGTTATATTGAAATAACTATTTAAATCTGCTCTTTCCTTTGAATACGAATATCTCTCTAAAATCTTGCTTCCAAAAGCTATTCCCACAATTAAAAAAATGAGAACAATTGCCAGAAGCACCGGTATCATTTTTTTCTTCATACGGTATCCTCCTAATCGTTCTCATTATAGCAAACTATTGATTTATCGTCATTACCAAAATGATGTTATTTTGAAATTTCTTGATTTGTAATGATTTGTTCCATCCCTATTAAATACTGCATATACTATTTGTAATGATCCATTTTTGCTTTTGTCATACATAGAGGGGCTTCTAATCAGACAAAATATAATTGGTTTAACTATTCAGTTCCTTCATAGTTACGAGACATCTTTGATGTCTTGCAATAATCCATACAAAATTTGCTTCGCAAATAGGATTTTTGATTATACATACTACCTTTTCTCACGGAATCCGCAGTAAATGCGTATTCCTACTGAACAGTTATAATTTGGTTTACCATAACAGATATAATAATAAGGAAGAAATTGGCATTATAAAAATCAAACAGCTCACACCATGGCTTTTTACTGAATCTAAAGACCAAAAGTTTTTCGTGATATATATTTTTTTCAAAAAGATGTCTGAGAACATGTATCATTTATTTTCAAAATATTGTATAATGGATATATAAACATGAAAAGTTTGGAAAAATATTCTCCAAGCAAAGCACATAAGCTAATAAGACTATCTGTTTTACCGATATATAAACTAATAACGTTAAAACGATTAAGATTTGAAATTGAATTTCAGAATTTTATTACCTTAAGTTTTGATTCCTCGAACCCTCCTGTCTGTACAGATTTGTTCCCGGAACATCTTATAAGTGAATTATTAACACATAACACACAATCGTGCAACTTGAAATGTAATAATTCGCTTCCAGTTTATGAATTTTTTAAAAACAACGGGTTAGTCCTATTGACTTCCCTTATTTGACAGTATATGATAACTTAACATAGACACTTTTAGCTATGTATTATACTGTAATATCAATAGAGTGAGGATGTGATATTATGAAAATCGAAAAAGTAAATGACCATCAGATTCGTTGTACCCTTACCAAAGCTGATTTAGCAGACCGTGAATTAAAAATCAGTGAACTCGCATATGGAACTGAAAAAGCAAAAAGTCTTTTCAAGGATATGATGCAGCAGGCATCTTATGAGTTTGGATTTGACGCTGAAGATATACCGCTTATGATTGAAGCGATTCCTCTAAATTCAGAGTGTATCGTTTTAGTAATCACCAAGGTGGAAGATCCGGAAGAACTGGATACCAGATTTTCCAAGTTTGCTCCTTCTATTCATGATGAGGATGAAGATAATGAAGGAAATACATTGGACAGTATGCTTCAGAGCTTATCCGAAGGTGCTGACGATGTTTTAGACTTATTTAAAAAGCTTCATGATACAAAGGTTACCGATACCATTGCTGAGGCAGCGGATTCCCTTACCAAGCAAACACGCAATAAAGAAAACACCAAAAAGCCAGTTAAGGTTTCTGTTGAATTAACCAGAATCTATTCCTTTGGTTCTCTAGCTCAGGTAATTCGTCTTGCTCATGTGCTTTCTGTACACTATAATGGCAAGAATTCTCTCTACAAGAATGAGAAAACTTCTTCTTATGTACTTGTAGTAACACAGTCTGAGCATACTCCTCAGGAATTTAATAAGATTTGCAATATGCTTTCTGAATACGGTAATCCTGAGAAATTTGTTACAGCAAGTGAAGCTTATATGGAAGAACATTTTGAACCAGTTATCAAAGACAAAGCTGTTCAGTCACTTGCCATGGTATAAAGTGGAATAACGAATTAAAAAAGCTGTGGTTCTTTATGAACCACAGCTTTTTCTAGCATAATCTATTTTTCAATTAGTTTAATGCATCAATCTTAGCCATAAGCACTTCAATATCCATTCCATGTACCATTGCTGCTTCTTCGAGAGACTCTCCCTGTGCAGATGGACATCCAAGACAATGCATACCCATTTCTAATAAAACTGGTGCAACTTCTGGTTTCACTCTTAAAATTTCTCCAATTGTCATTTCTTTGCTTACTGCTGCCATTACTATTTCCTCCTTTATTTGTATCAATGTTTTTGTTTCAGCAACAAAAACATCTAAAATTTAATTACTAAATACTAATTGAACAACTCATCGTAATTATTCAGTACCTTCATAATTACAACTCTTCAATATAATACTTCATTCTTTTATGAGGTGCAAGTCTTTCATTATTTTTAACATTTTTTTATATTGTATTCTTTGTTCTTTACCCTGTCACCATCATAGACAGAAATATACGTTTTGTTTTTTTTATTTTCTCCGCTATTTTGCATACATATAAAAATTGATTTTTACATAATCTTGCTATTTTTTTCACACACTTGTCTACAAATGCTAAGTACTGTATTTACATAATCTTGATTCTTCCTTTCTGTACAAGAAAAAGTACAAATTAAGGTGTTGACGTGTATACAAAGTTAAGTCTATAATACACTTACAGAATGTTAATACTTTATTAAGTACAAAAGAGAGAAACATTCTAACTAGAGTAACTAGCGGTGTATTCCGCATATTTAATTATTTTATATTTTTAGGAGGCTTTGCAAAATGAGACCAGAGTGGAAAGATTTTGTAGGTGGCAAATGGGAAAGTGAAGTTAACGTACGTGACTTCATTCAGAAGAACTATACTCCATATGAAGGAGATGAATCCTTCTTAGCAGGTCCTACACAGGATACTACTGATTTATGGAACATGGTTCTTGAACTTCAGAAGAAGGAAAGAGAAGCAGGCGGTGTTCTTGATATGGACACAAAGGTTGTTTCTACAATCGTTTCTCACGGACCAGGATATTTAGACAAGAATAAGGAGAAGATCGTAGGATTCCAGACAGATAAGCCTTTCAAGCGTTCTTTACAGCCATACGGCGGTATCAGAATGGCAGAGAAAGCTTGTGCAGATAATGGATACGAAGTAGATCCAGAAATCAGCGAGTTCTTCTCTACACATAGAAAGACACATAACGCTGGATGTTTCGATGCTTATAACGCTGAGATGAGAGCTTGTCGTTCTTCTCACATCATTACAGGTCTTCCTGATGCTTACGGACGTGGACGTATCATCGGTGACTACAGAAGAGTTGCTTTATATGGTATCGACAGACTTATCGAAGATAAGTTAGAGCAGAAGGATTCTACAGGACGTGTTATGACAGATGACGTTATCCGTCTTCGTGAAGAAATCTCTGAGCAGATCGTTGCATTAAAGCAGATGAAGGAAATGGCAGCTTCTTATGGTTGTGATATTTCTAAGCCAGCTTCTAACGTTCAGGAAGCTATTCAGGCAACATATTTCGGATATCTTTGTGCAGTTAAGGAACAGAACGGTGCTGCTATGTCTTTAGGACGTACATCTACTTTCCTTGATTGTTATGCACAGAGAGACTTAGCTAACGGAACATTTACAGAAGAGCAGATTCAGGAATTCGTAGACCACTTCATCATGAAGTTACGTCTTATCAAGTTTGCTCGTACACCAGAATACAACCAGATCTTCGCTGGTGACCCAGTATGGGTAACAGAATCATTAGCTGGTGTTGGTGTTGACGGACGTCCATTAGTAACAAAGATGTCATTCCGTTACTTACACACATTAACAAACCTTGGACCATCTCCAGAACCAAACTTAACAGTTCTTTGGTCTACAAGACTTCCAGAAGCTTGGAAGAAGTACTGTGCTAAGATGTCTATCGAAACATCTTCTATCCAGTACGAAAACGATGACCTTATGAGAGTAACACATGGTGATGACTACGGTATCGCTTGTTGTGTATCTTCCATGGTTATTGGTAAGGAAATGCAGTTCTTCGGAGCTCGTGCTAACTTAGCTAAGTGTTTACTTTATGCTTTAAACGGTGGTGTAGACGAAGTTACTAAGAAGCAGGTAGGTCCTAAGTACCGTGCAGTTGAAGGCGATGTACTTGATTACGATGATGTATATTCTAAGTTTATGGACATGGTTGAATGGCAGGCAGATGTATATGTAAATACTCTTAACATCATTCACTATATGCATGACAAGTACTGCTATGAAAGAGCTGAGATGGCACTTCATGACAGAGACGTTAAGCGTTACTTCGCTACAGGTGTTGCTGGTCTTTCTATCGTTGCTGACTCTTTATCAGCAATCAAGTATGCTAAGGTTGAAGTTGTTCGTGACGAAGATGGTATCATCGTTGACTTCAAGACAACAGGCGACTTCCCTAAGTATGGTAACGACGATGACCGTGTAGACTTAATCGCTCAGGATATCGTTCACAAGTTTATGACAGCTGTAAGAAGACATCATACTTACAGAAATGGTATCCCTACAACATCTATCCTTACTATTACATCTAACGTAACATATGGTAAGGCAACAGGTAACACACCTGATGGACGTAAGAAGGGACAGCCATTCGCTCCAGGTGCTAACCCAATGCACGGACGTGATACTCATGGTGCAGTAGCTTCCTTAGCTTCTGTATCTAAGCTTCCATTCAAGGAT
>JAFSCH010000069.1 GCA_017436865.1 Lachnospiraceae bacterium | reverse complement strand
ACGTATGTATATCATCAAAAAGCGATAAGAAAAAGTGGATTTTGCTAGATGTATTACCACTTTTTCTTATCACGTTATTCATTTTTGTAATAGTTTATTTCGCAATTCAAGTGTAAATGCAAGCGAGAAATAAAAGATTTCATTAGCGGAGTATGATGTACAAGCGATGGATGTTTTAGACCAGCATTATGGAATGGTATATGCGTTGCGTGATGATGAGAAACAGTCTATAACCTATGTGGAGTTATTCTTCTGTAATTTCTTCTATGATTTGGAATATTGGAAGTATATTGATGAAAGCTTATTGCCCGAACATTTTGATGCAAAGATGGATAATGTATATAGAGAAACATATTTAGAAGAGTTAAGTAATTAGTAAAAGTGGGACGTTACCGGTCCCACTTTTCCGATTTCTAAATGAAAGCAGTCATATAAATAGGAATATATGTGATTCCTTCCTCATATTTCAAATCCTTCGTATAAATAATATATTTATCCTCCATTTTGAGCTGATATTTTTTGAGAAGATAGTCAAACGATTTGTGTGATTTATAATTTGATGATTTTACTTCTATCTGGAAATAATTCTAATGACACTTCCTTTTTTGTTTGTTGATTTTATTATATCACGGAATTTAAAAATGTTTATGGATTATTTATCACGAAATTTTAATATGTTGTCTTTTTCTGCTATATATTGGTAAATAACTTTGGGTATTTACTACTTAATAAGATTGCGCATAGTTGTATATTTGAGGTATAATATAAGTGCGCATAATCAAAAGTATAATAGAATTGAAAGCGCGCATAATTATTAAAGAGGTGAATTGTGTGATTTTACAAAGAAAAATATATAATAAGTTATTGGAATGGAAAGAAGAATGCAAAGGTACAAAAGCAATCTTAATAGAGGGGGCAAGACGAATAGGAAAATCGACAGTATGTGAAGAATTTGGAAAAAATGAATATAGGAGTTGTCTAATAACATTATAATGAGGAAAAACATAGAAATGATGTAGAAATAGACTTTATCATTTCAAATAACAGTAAGTTAAAATACAAGATGTATCCTATTGAAGTAAAATCAGGAAAACAATATACGGTGAAATCACTAAAGAGGTTTCAAGAGAAATATCGTGAACGAATAGGTGAGTGCTATATTATTCATCCAAGAAATTTGTCATGGAAGGAAGATATTGTGTGCATTCCACCATATATGGCAATGTGTTTATAGAACAATAAGAAAAGTGGGACGGTTTACCTGTCCCACTTTTCTATATATGCCATCAGCACATCAAATTTATCGTCATAAATCAGATTCAGCAAATTGTCTAAATTCTTCAATGCCAGTGTGATTTTCTCTGGCTCACATATTTTTTTCTCGACAGCGAGTGCAAGCTCGTCCAAGTCAACGACCTTTACAAAGCCATCAGGATAGATAATCACATCAGCGAGCAAATCGGTTGCGATTAGCGTGTTGGTCTCTTCGTTATAATCATAATCCACAATATCACAGTACCAGTACATTAGAGAGTTGTCAGCACGGTAGAACTTGCTGACCTTGAAGCCCTGTTTTAGAAAATAGCAGGAAAAGCCGTGATGTAGCTCACGCTTTGGTTTCAGCGTATTCCATTTCGTGACAACAATATCGTCGGTGACTTCGAGTAAGATATCGTCTTTTAGGAGAATACATTCTTCAGGAATCATACGTTTTCTGTAAATGATTGGATTTTCTTTCATAAAATTCACCAAATCCTTTTATACTATTTACTATGACTTATTATACTTATACAATACCACTTCTGTGCTCAGCACGCAAATGTAAACTTTATTTGAGAAAAAAATAACAAACTGGAAGAAATGCACAAATAAATTAGAAAAAACATCCATTTACTAGACAGATATCTAAAAACTCTGTATAATTTAGGTTAGGTATTTGGGGCATGACCGAATGGAGGTAAGAGATGAAATATCATAAGACAGTGTATCAGTCATTAGCAATGATTACCCAGTTTGGAATCACAATGCTTGTACCAATCTTATTATGCTCTTTTCTGGGGTGGTATCTGGACGAGAAGCTTCAGACCTCCTGGCTGTTTGTTGCATTATTTTTTATTGGTGCTCTGGCAGGTTTCCGAAATATTTTTATTCTGTCGAAGAAGATCTTTCAAACACGGGATGACACGATGGAGCACAAGCGCAGAAAGAGTTTGCAGAACAATCAGGCAAAAGCCAATATAGCAGGAGATGAAAAGGAAGAAGATGATTAAGAAAATCAGCAGTATTAACAGCGCCTTGCCCGGATTACTATTGGGGATTGTGCTATTTGGAGCGGTAAGCCAGCTGGTAGGCATCTTTCTCGTAACAGAAAAGGCAAATTACAGCATAGGACTCTGGATAGGAGTACTAACGGCAATTTTTATGGCTTTCCATATGGCATTTTCTTTGAATAGTGCAGTGGATAGGGATGTAAAGGGGGCGCAGGCAGCAGCAACGAGACAGAACATTATCCGATATCTGATAGTAGTTTTGATTTTGGGTATACTGATGATGACGAATATAGGGAATCCGATCGCGGCTTTTGTTGGGGTGATGGGACTGAAAATATCCGCCTATCTTCAACCGATTTTCCAAAAGCTGTCTCAAAAAAAGAAAACTGAATAAAGAAATAAATTAAGGAGGTGAGTTTATGGGAACAGGAATCCTGTTATCCTCAAATGAGATTGACTTTATGGTTCATGGAATTTTTCAATATGAATTCTTTGGTCAAACGGTATGGATAACAACAACGCATGCTTGTCTATTTATTGTAATGATGATAATTGTAATCTTTTGTCTTCTAGCAAATAGAGCTGTGAAGCATGCGACAGAGGTCCCTGGAGCTTTCCAGAATGTGGTTGAGCTGGTAGTGGAGATGCTTGATAACATGATTAAGGGAGTAATGGGAAAGAATGCAGCAGCATTTGCAAATTATATTGGTATTCTTTTCATGTTTATCCTGCTGAGTAATATTTCAGGTCTGTTTGGACTGCGTCCGCCAACAGCTGACTACGGTGTGACACTGGCACTTGGTTTGATAACCTTTACGCTGATTACGTTCAATAAATTCAAGTATCAGAAGGTGTCAGGTGTTATTAAGGGATTATGTGATCCATGGCCGATTTGGGCGCCAATCAATATCATTGGTGATATTGCCGTACCGATTTCGTTATCTTTGCGTTTGTTCGCAAACGTATTATCAGGAACGGTTATGATGGCATTAATCTATGGATTGCTTGGTTGGATTGCTACGGCATGGCCGGCAGCGCTGCATGTGTATTTTGATTTATTCTCTGGAGCAATTCAGACATATGTATTTGCAATGTTAACAATGACTTATATTAATAACGCAATAGAAGGGTAAATCACATTAGATTAACTAAATGTGTAAAAGAATGGTCTAAAGCCCATTCTTCAGCTAAATAACTAATTTTAATTAGGAGGAAAGAATTATGGAATTCAATTCAAACTTTATCTTAGGATGTTCAGCAATTGGTGCAGGTCTTGCAGTTATCGCAGGTATCGGACCTGGTGTAGGTCAGGGTATCGCAGCAGGACATGCGGCAGCAGCAGTAGGTAGAAATCCAGGTGCAAAATCTGACGTTACCTCTACCATGTTATTAGGACAGGCGGTAGCCGAGACAACAGGTCTTTATGGTTTGCTTGTAGCGATGCTTCTGTTATTCGTAAAACCATTAGTACCTTAATTAAGAATATAAACGAACTTAAAAAGGAGGGCTTAAGGCATGATACTAGCTACTGAAACAGTAGGTATGAGCCGGCTTTTTGACCTTGACTTTCAGTTAGTGGCAGATGCTACGTTAATGATTATTGCCATGTTTTTCCTATCTATGTTTGCCTCACATTTTCTGTTCAATCCGGTCAGAAAGATGTTGAAGGACAGACAGGATAAGATTCAGGGAGAACTGGAACAGGCAGCAGCAGATTGTAAGAGTGCTGAAGAGACAAAGGCTCTTTACGAAGCAAAGCTTGCAAATGCTGACAAGGAAGCGGAAGAAATCTTAGAGGATGCCCGCAAGCGTGGTAAGGATAATGAAGCCAGAATTGTTGCTGAAGCAAAGGAAGAAGCGGCAAAGATTGTAGAAAGAGCCAGAGTAGAAGCCGAACTTGAGAAGAAGAAAATGGCAGATGAAGTGAAGCGTGAGATGATCGCAGTCGCATCTGTTATGGCAGCCAAGATTGTACAGGCTAATATGGATACCAATGTTCAGCAACAGCTGATTGAAGAGACTTTGAAAGAAATAGGTGATAGCACATGGCTAAGCTAGTTTCCAAAACATACGGCGAAGCGCTGTTTGAGCTTGCTGTTGAGGAGAATAAGACAGGTCTCTATTTGGAGGAAGTAGCAAATCTTCTCAAGGTGATTCAGGAGAATCAGGACTTTGGACAGTTTATGAACCATCCAAAGATTCCTAAGGAGGAGAAGCTTATGGTTATGGAGAATATTTTCCGTGACAAGATGGATAAGGAGCTTCTTGGATTTCTGGTAACAATCGTTGAGAAGGACAGATATTCTGAGATTGAAGAGATCTTAAAATATGTTATCGACAGTATAAAAGAATATAGAAACATAGGTGTTGCCTATGTGACAACAGCGATTCCGCTACAGGAAAATCAAAAAAGGGATGTGGAGAATAAGTTGTTAAGTACCACAAAATATGAGACTCTGGAATGCCATTATAGGGTAGACGAGAGTTTAATTGGTGGTATGGTAATCCGTATGGGTGACCGTGTGGTGGACAGCAGTATCCGAACCAAGTTAGAAAGTCTGGAACGCGAATTATTTGCAATCCAGTTATAAGAATATTAAGAAAGGTGAAGATCCAAATGAATTTAAGACCAGAAGAAATAAGTTCTGTGATTAAGGATCAGATTAAGAGATATGCCTCTGACCTGGAAGTATCCGATGTAGGTACTGTTATTCAGGTTGCGGATGGTATTGCTCGTGTGCACGGACTTGAAAAGGCAATGCAGGGTGAACTTCTTGAATTCCCGGGTGAAGTATACGGAATGGTAATGAACCTTGAGGAAGACAACGTAGGTGCTGTATTACTTGGTAGTGCACGTAATATCAATGAGGGTGACACCGTTAAGACAACAGGTCGAGTTGTAGAGGTGCCGGTTGGCGATGCAATGCTTGGCAGAGTTGTCAATGCGTTAGGCCAGCCAATTGATGGAAAGGGTCCTATTCAGACAGATAAATACCGTCAGATTGAAAGAGTTGCATCCGGTGTTATCACCAGAAAATCCGTTGATACACCATTGCAGACAGGTATCAAGGCGATTGATGCCATGGTTCCTATCGGAAGAGGTCAGCGTGAGCTGATTATCGGTGACAGACAGACAGGTAAGACTGCCATTGCCATCGATACGATCATCAACCAAAAGGGACAGAATGTAAAATGTATCTACGTTGCAATCGGTCAGAAGGCTTCTACCGTTGCAAATATTGTAAAGACACTGGAAGAGTTTGGTGCTATGTCTTATACAACAGTAGTAGCATCTACGGCCAGTGAACTTGCACCATTACAGTATATCGCACCGTATGCGGGCTGTGCGATTGGTGAAGAATGGATGGAAAATGGACAGGACGTTCTCGTAATTTACGATGACTTAAGTAAGCATGCTACGGCTTATCGTACACTCTCCTTACTTTTGAGACGTCCACCTGGTCGTGAGGCTTATCCTGGTGACGTATTCTATCTGCATTCCAGACTTTTGGAGCGTGCTGCTCGTATGAGTGAAGAATATGGTGGAGGATCACTCACAGCGTTACCAATTATTGAGACACAGGCAGGAGATGTATCTGCATACATTCCTACCAATGTTATTTCCATTACCGATGGTCAGATTTATTTGGAATCAGAAATGTTCAACTCTGGTTTCAGACCAGCTGTTAATGCAGGTCTTTCCGTATCTCGAGTTGGTGGTTCTGCCCAGATTAAGGCTATGAAGAAGATTGCAGCTCCTATCCGAGTAGAGCTCGCACAGTATCGTGAACTTGCATCCTTTGCTCAGTTTGGTTCTGAACTCGATGCAGACACCAAGGAGAAGCTTGAGCAGGGTGTAAGAATTAAGGAAGTCTTAAAGCAGCCACAGTATAAGCCTATGCCTGTTGAATATCAGGTTATTATCTTATACGTTGCTACGAAGAAATATTTATTAGATGTGCCGGTTGCTGATATTACAAGATTTGAGAGTGAATTCTTTGAATTCCTTGATACACAGTATCCGGAGATTCCACAGTCCATTAAGGAACAACAGGTTATGTCTGATGAGATAGAGGCAAAGCTTGTGAAAGCAATTGAAGAGTTCAAGAAGCGTTTCCGCTAAGGGATGTGGATATCGTAACTAGGAGGGTGCTGAATAGTTACTGGACATCTTTAAATAGAAAGGAGTTTTCTTATGGCTTCCATGAGAGATATAAAAAGGCGTAAGGGCTCTGTACAAAGTACGCAGCAGATTACAAAGGCGATGAAGCTGGTTTCTACGGTAAAGCTACAGCGTGCCAAGGGACGCGCAGAGCGTTCCAAGACATATTTTTCTTGTATGTATGATACCGTAGCGTCTATGCTTTCTAAAGCTGGTGAGATTAATCATCCGTATTTGAATGCGGCTTCTGAAGGAAAAAAAGGCGTTATTGTAATTACCGGAAATCGTGGACTTGCGGGAGGTTACAATTCCAATATTGTGAAGCTGGTAAAGAATGATGAATTTAAGAAAGAAGATACAGTAATCTATGCGGTAGGAAGCAAGGGTAGAGATGCACTCGCAAAGGTGGGGTATGAAGTACGTGAAGATTATTCTGACGTGATTGAAGAGCCTGTTTATGCGGATGCCATGAAGATCAGTAAGCGTGTGCTGGATGATTTTGCGGCAGGAGAAATCGGAGAAATTTATGTCGCATATACGGGATTTAAGAATACTGTGACTCATGTACCAACTATGTTGAAGTTGCTTCCCGTTAAGGTAGAGGATGAACGCAAGGACGATGGTAGCAAGGCGGTTCTGGAATTTGAGCCGGAAACAGAGGAAGCGATAGAGCTTATTATTCCTAAGTACATCACAAGTTTGATTTACGGAGCAATGATAGAGTCTGTTGCTAGTGAGAACGGTGCCAGAATGCAGGCCATGGACAGTGCGACCAGCAATGCGGATGAAATGATTAGCAAGCTTTCACTTCTCTACAACAGAGCAAGACAGAGTTCGATTACACAGGAATTAACAGAAATTATTGCCGGAGCGGAAGCAATATCATAGCGCTTCGCACCATGATATATGATAATTCTATGCACACGAACGCATAAGGTAATTGCGCAAAGCTGCATGCGTTCGGCGCACGAGTAGTCTGCAAGACTACTCGATAATAAAATAAGGAGAAAATAAGAGATGGCAGATAAGACAGTAATAGGTAAAGTTGCCCAGATTGTCGGTGCGGTTCTCGACGTTAAATTCAAGGAAGGTGAACTTCCTGAGATTAACGAAGCGATTAAGATTAAGAGACAGGATAACTCTTACTTAACCGTTGAGGTTGCACAGCATTTAGGTGATGATACGGTAAGATGTATCGCCATGGGACCTACTGATGGATTAGTAAGAGGTATGGATGCAGAAGCAACTGGTGCTCCTATTTCCGTTCCAGTAGGAGAGAATACATTAGGCCGTATTTTCAATGTATTGGGTGAAGCAATTGATAATAAGCCGGCTCCAGAAGCAGTAAGCTTTGAGCCGATTCATAGACCTGCTCCTGAATTCAAGGATCAGGCAACAGAGACAGAATTACTGGAAACAGGTATTAAGGTCGTTGACCTTCTTTGCCCATACCAGAAGGGCGGTAAGATTGGTCTGTTCGGTGGTGCCGGTGTAGGTAAGACTGTATTAATTCAGGAGTTAATCCGTAATATCGCTACGGAGCATGGTGGATATTCTGTATTTACCGGTGTAGGTGAGCGTACTAGAGAGGGTAATGACCTTTATCATGAAATGACAGAGTCTGGTGTTATCAACAAGACTACCATGGTATTTGGTCAGATGAATGAGCCACCTGGAGCAAGAATGCGAGTAGGTCTGACAGGACTTACTATGGCGGAATATTTCCGTGATAAGGGTGGAAAGGACGTATTGTTATTCATTGACAACATCTTTCGTTTCACACAGGCTGGTTCCGAGGTTTCTGCGTTACTTGGACGTATGCCTTCAGCCGTAGGTTATCAGCCGACATTGCAGACAGAAATGGGTGCTTTACAGGAGCGAATCACTTCGACTAAGAATGGTTCCATTACCTCCGTTCAGGCGGTATATGTTCCTGCGGACGACTTAACAGACCCAGCTCCTGCAACGACTTTCGCACATTTGGATGCAACAACCGTTTTATCACGTTCTATCGTAGAGCTTGGTATTTATCCGGCGGTTGATCCGTTAGAGTCTACATCAAGAATCCTTGATCCACGTATCGTTGGACAGGAGCACTATGAGGTAGCCAGAGGTGTACAGCAGATTCTTCAGAAATATAAAGAATTACAGGATATCATCGCAATTCTTGGTATGGATGAGCTTTCTGATGATGACAAGCTTGTCGTAAATAGAGCAAGAAAGATTCAGAGATTCCTGTCACAGCCATTCCACGTAGCAGAACAGTTTACTGGTGTAGATGGTAAGTATGTACCAATCTCAGAGACCATTCGTGGCTTCAAGGAGATTATGGAAGGTAAGCATGATGACATTCCGGAAGGTTACTTCTTAAATGCCGGTACAATTGATGATGTTATAGCACGTTATCAGAAGAAATAAGGAGCGGTGCATATGGCAGAGAAGTTTAAACTGACGATTGTGACACCAGACCGTGAATTCTTCAATGAAGACGTGGATATGGTGGAATTCAATACAACCGAGGGCGAAATCGGTATTTATAAGGGACATATTCCGCTCACGGTTATCGTGAAGCCGGGCATTTTGACCATCACACAGGGCGAAACGGTAAAAAACGCGGCGCTTCATGCCGGATTCGTACAGATTCTGCCGGAGGAAGTAACCATCCTTGCAGAGATTATCGAATGGCCGGGTGAGATTGATGAAGAAAGAGCCAAGGCGGCAAGAGAGAGAGCGGAGAGCAGGTTAAGTGGTGGTGGCGACGTTGATGTTGCTCGTGCAGAAGCAGCATTGATGAGAGCGATTGCAAGAATAAACGCTGCGCAATTGAGATAATAAGGAAAAGGCTCTGATGGAGAATCAGGGCCTTTTTCCTATACATAAGAAACTGCACCATGAGTAAGGGAAATGCATATAATAATCATAAAAACAAGGAATAGAAAAAATGGATTATTATAGACCGTTTCCGAATTATCCGGGTTATCAGCCTAATCGAAACTGGGATCAGATTAGCGAAGACCGTGTATTAGAAGATTTGGAGTATTTACAGCAGATGTATCCGACGTATGCGAAACGTTATCAGGTCAGAGTGAGGGATATTCTTAATCGAATGGATTATGATGGAAGTATGATATATGACCAGTATCCTGATAAATGGCAGTTAGATCGGTTGGTGCAGAGTATTATTACTATTTTAAAAAACGAAGAGAGAGGTATGAATTCACAACAATTGGATGAAATGGAAGACCCTAAGTGGATGTGGATTCAAGAGTTAGTCACTGTTTTGTTGTATTATGAGATATTAACAAGACGGCAGAGAAGAGAAAATAGAAGATTTTTTTAAATCTTAAAATTTTAGCAATCCCCTTGTGTGAGTGTGCACAAGGGGATTTCTGTGTTATAATACAAAATATTAAAAATGATAAGGAAAAGAAAGGATGAAAGTCCTATGAGAATATTAATAGTAAATGACGATGGAATAGATGCGAAGGGAATACATATTTTAGCGAATGTGGCAAAAGAGTTAGGTGAGGTCTGGGTAGTAGCACCAGATGCACAATGTAGTGCGATGTCACAGCGTATTACCGTTTGTGGTGAACTTACGGTGAAGGAAAGACAGATTCCGGTAGAAGGTGTTCATGCATATAGTGTGAGTGGAACACCTGCAGATTGCGTGAAGGTTGCATTGTATTATTTGTTACCGGAACAACCGGATATTGTGTTTTCGGGTATTAACTTTGGTTATAATGCAGGGCAGGATATTCTGTATTCAGGTACGGTAGGAGCAGCTGTTGAAGCGCTTTCCAATGGGATACCAGCCATTGCTTTTTCGAGTGAAGCAAATGGTATCTATGATGTGGTATATGAATATTTATTGCCAATCATGAAGGATTTATCGAAAAGAGCTTTACCACTGGATACACTTTGGAATGTGAATTTCCCAGGATGTAGTGTAAAAGAATGTAAAGGAATTTTAGAAGACAGAATCCCGGCAAATCATCAGCTTTATCAAGATGATTATAAAAAGAAGGAACTGCTTGCTGATGGATTTGTGCTGACTGCGGGGGGGCTTTTAACAACAACAGCAGCAGAAGGAACGGATATCAGAGCAGTGTTAGACAGGTATATATCGATTGGAACGATTACCAATGGTATTTTAGCGGCGGCTGATAAGGAGTAGTTATGGAAGAATTAAAAAAGCTTATGGAAGAATATATAGAAAAACAGGAAATGATTCACTCTGCGATTGCAAGTAATCCGATAAATCGGGATAAAATAAGCAAGGTGAAGCTACGTCCGGTTGTGGTAAAAGAGCAAGTTTCTTATCAAGCAGAGAGTTTTATTGGAACCAAGGCTTATCACAAGAATCTGATGCCGACAGAGCTACCGGAATATATCGTACGTTTTATGACAGAAGACTTTAAACAGCTTGAACTGGAATCAGAGTCTGAAAAGGTAACTGTTCTTGTGAGTAAAAAGGGCAAGGTAACAATAAACCGAAAGAAAAAACAACAGGCGAAAAAGCTTACAACAGAGGAAATGAGTCACAATAAAAAGAAACAGTATGTTTTGCCAAAGGATACACCTGTGCCATTTTTGGTTGATTTAGGAGTGCAGACGCAGGAAGGCAAGATTGTAAATGCAAGATATGATAAGTTCCGTCAGATTAATCGCTATTTGGAATTTGTTCGCGACATATTACCGAGTCTGCCAAAGGATAGAACGTTGACGATTATCGATTTTGGATGTGGAAAATCATATCTTACGTTTGCTTTGTATTACTATCTTAAAGTATTGAATCAATATGACATTCGTGTCATAGGACTCGATTTAAAAGAAGATGTAATCGCAAAATGTAATGAATTAAGTAAAAAGTATGGTTATGATGGGCTTACCTTCCATGTAGGAGATATTAGTACTTATGAGGGTGTAGATGAGGTTGATATGGTGGTAACACTTCATGCCTGCGATACAGCTACGGATTATGCTTTGGAAAAAGCTGTCCGCTGGAATGCAAAGGTAATCTTTTCGGTTCCATGCTGTCAGCATGAGGTAAATAAACAGATAACCTGTAAGGAACTTCAGCCGGTGTTGAAATACGGATTGATTAAGGAGAGAATGTCTGCGCTGATTACAGATGCATTGCGTGCAAATCTGTTGGAGGAGCAGGGGTATGAGACACAGATTTTAGAGTTTATTGATATGGAGCATACGCCAAAGAATATTTTGATACGTGCTGTAAAAAAGCAAGGTATGCGTTATCAGAATAAAGCGCAGGGAAGTGTGGAGCAGTTAGAAGAATTTTTACAGATAAATCCTACTTTGGAGAAGCTTCTGCACTCATGAGTATGTGATAAGGGATGGGAGTAAAGAAAAGAGAAGATGAAGAAATATATTATTAAAATAGCAGTCTGTATCCTTGTGTTTCTATGTACTCTTTTTATTAGTAGTAGTCTGTATAATCAAGGAAATGAGGATATGACAGCAACCATGCAGCAGGCTTCGCTTCCGGTTGTGCGTATGACAAACGGAAAAATTTCATTTAATTCTTTATATGGATATTGTCAGGATATGGATGGAAGACTTTTAAGAGATACCATCACGCCATTGGAAACAGGGAGAAGTTTGTCTTTTACAATAGATAAATATGATAATGAAATTAAAAGTCTGTCCTTTGAAATACGAAGTATTGATGGAACACGTCTTGTGGAAAGTACGCAGATTACTAATTATAATGAACAAACGGATACGATCAAAGCGACTATAAATATTAAGGACTTGATTGAAAAGGGGCAGGAGTATAACTGGATTTTGAAGGTGGAAACACCAACGGAAATGATTCGTTATTATACAAGAATTATTGATGCGGATGAATTTTATACAGCAGAGAAGCTGGCGTTTGTAAAAGATTTTCATGAGAAAACATTTGATAAAGAGAAAGCTAAGGAACTGGTTTCGTACTTAGAATCAAATTCTAAAGGAGATAATACAACACTTAATAGGGTTGACATTCATTGCAGCTTAAACCAAGTAACGTGGGGGAATCTGCAAATAGCTAAGCTTACAGAACCGGATATTAATATTCAGGAGATTGAAAAGCAGACAGCATCTGTTCGAGTAAATTATATCGTACAGTCAGTAAAAGGGAAGAACA
The DNA here is from genome assembly GCA_017436865.1 of Lachnospiraceae bacterium. Classification (GTDB taxonomy): domain Bacteria; phylum Bacillota; class Clostridia; order Lachnospirales; family Lachnospiraceae; genus COE1. Next base: position 18,223 of record JAFSCH010000069.1, on the reverse strand, counting down.
AGTATCGTTACAATATAAGTGAATATTATCGAATTCGTTATACGAATGATAGAATATACTTGCTTGAGTTTGATAGAAGCATGAATCAGATCTTTGATACCAATGCAGATGTCTATGCCAGCAATAAGATTATGTTGGGAATAAGGGATGCTAAGGTACAGATGAAGGAAAGTGACGGTGGAAGTAACCTTGCCTTTGTAAATGAAGATCAGTTATTCTGTTATCATGCAGTAGATAAAAAATTTGCATATCTTTTTAGCTTTTATGATGACATGGATGTCAGAACTTATCATAATCAACATGATATTAAGATTTTGAGTGTAGATGAAACAGGAAATGTTACTTTTATGGTCTACGGATATATGAATCGTGGACGCCATGAAGGTAGAGTAGGAATACAAATTTATGAATATAACGGAATGTTGAATACGATAGAGGAAAGAATTTTTATTCCTTGCACAAAAGCTTTTGCAGCGCTAAAGGCAGATGTGGAGCAACTTTCTTATATAAATAAAAATGGTATAGTTTACCTTTATTTAGATGGTTCTATCTTGGCAGTTCATGTAGGGGAGGAGAGCTATAGTGAAGTGGCGTCTGGATTACAAGAGGGAAGTTTTCAGGTATCAGCAAGTGATGAAATGCTCGTATGGCAAAATGCGGATCATGCATATGATTGTACAAAGCTGATTCTAATGAATTTGAACACTGGTAATCGAAAAGAGATTAGCGTTAACGGAGATAAGCGTTTGTTACCATTGGGATTCATTGGAGAAGACTTGATTTATGGCGTAGCCCAGTATACAGATATCAGAGAGGACTATACAGGATCCATTACATTCCCTATGTATGCGGTTTATATTCAGAATGAAGAAGGAGAAATTCTTAAAAATTACGAACAACCGGGTACTTATGTAGTTGGAAGCAGCATTACTGATAATCTGATCACACTTAAGCGAGTAGAAAAGGATGAAAAAGGAGATGGTTATCGGGAAATAACGGATGACCAAATTGTAAACAATGTAATAGAAGAAAGTGGTTATAATTCATCTGAAATAATTGCAACGCAGGATTATGAGAAAATTGTGCAGCTTGTTTTAAAGAGTACAATAGAACCAAAGAATTTGAAATTCACAGAGCCAAAGGAAGTTATTTTTGAAGGTTCAAGAGATTTGGAAATTCGGGTGGAAAATCCAATAGAGCGTTTCTATGTATATGGAAAGGATGGTATTGTGGGAACTTTTACACACCCATCCGATGCGATCAATTTAGCATACGAAAAGGTTGGTACAGTGGTTAATGAAGATGGCAAATATATCTGGAAGAGAAGTGGAAGAAGTACAAGAAATCAGATTATGGCAATCAAAGGAAGCTTAATGGAGGAAGATACTTCAGCACTTGCTGTATGTTTAGAAACGATATTATCCTATGAGGGAGTTTCAAGAAATGTACAAAGTATGTTAGACCACAAAATGACGGCGATAGAGATTCTTGAAGAGAGTCTGCTTGATACGCAGGTATTGGAGCTTAGTGGTGTAAATCTTGATGCAGTTTTATACTATGTTAATCAAGATATTCCTGTTTTGGTAACCTTAGAAGATGCGGATGCCATGCTAGTTATTGGATTTAATGAGTTAAATATTGTTGTTATGAATCCAAATAATGGAAATGTTTACAAAATGGGGATGAAGGATGCAACACATCTCTTTGAAAAACATGGAAATTTATTTGTCACTTATTTAAAATAAAGTTATATAAAAAAACCATCAATTCTTATGTTTACTAAATATTGATTGAAAAAATAATAGATGATATACTAGTCATACTTTAACCACAGCATTGCTATGCGTATTGTAAAATAACAAGTAAAAAGCATGGAGGGAATTCTAATGAAGAAAAGATGGAGTTTATGGCTTGCACTGACAATGATGTTTGTCTTTTTAGTGCAGGGAACGGTTTTGGCAGCAGGACCCAGCGTGACAATTAGTCATTGTTTGATTCAGGGAAAAGATGTTGTTGTAATTGCAGCAGGACCAGTTGCACCAAGTGATACTGGATTATATTATTTATTTGAGTTGAAGCCTTATGAGGCAGGTATTGGAGCAAGAGTTGATTTCTGTGCATCTGCACCAGTGGCAGAAGCGGTACAGTTTACGGTTCCTCTCAATCACAATACGGCAACATCTAAGTTGTATTCCAGATTTGTAGTAGCGGCACATCAGGGCGGTACATTTGTACCGGTAAGTAATGAGATGTATATTACGAATCCGGAAGTATTAGCGACTAAGGCAACAGGTTATCCTGTAAGATCGAAAAAAGGCTTAACTGCGGACTGGCAGTATTCAAAGGATTTAAGTGCTTTAGGTGCAGGTTATGCAGCATATGAGTTGGATATTAGCAGATTTTTCACAGCAGGTGGAGTAAATTATAATTACAACGGAAAGAACTATAGCTTTAATGGTGGCGTTGTTGCAGAATATGATGCAGTGTGCCAGTTGCTTTCAAAAGAAGGCGTTAACGTGGTTATGGTTATTAAAAACTCATTTAATGCAGCAACAGCGGACTTGGTGCCACCATTAGCACGTATTCCGGGAAAGAACTGTTATGCAATGAATGTTTCAGAACAAGTAGGAACAGAAAAGATTGCAGCTCTGATGTCATTCCTTGCAAATCGTTATTCCGGTTCCAAGGGAACCATTCATACATGGATTATTGGTAATGAGATTAACAACAATTCTCCTTGGCATTTTGCAGGAGATATGGGTGTAGAACAGTTTGCCGCATATTATGCAAAAGAATTCCGTCTTTGCTACAATGCAATTAAGAGTCAGAATTCCGGTGCAAGAGTATTCTTAAATATTGACCAAAGATGGACACATACAGATTCTAATCCACATGCATATGCAGGAAGAACGGTATTAGATACTTTTGCAGCAAACATTAAGACAACTGGTGATATTGATTGGGGATTATCCATTCATCCACATCCGGTTCCATTATTTAACTGTCAGTTCTGGAATCTGCCACCGGCATACGCAGCAATGAAGCTTGTGACTCATGCAGATAATTCAAAGATGGTATGTCCTTCAAACGTAGATGTTATTACGAATCACATGACATTACCAGAGCTTCTTAAGGCAGACGGAAGTGTTCGTCATATTTTGATTTCAGAGATGGGATTCACTTCTCAGAATGCGCAGCTTCCAACAGATCAGAATATGCAGGCAGCAGCAATGCAGTATGCGTATAAACTGACATCTTCAAATCCATTTATCGAAGGTGTTATTATTCATAGACAGCTTGACCATATGTCAGAGGTTGTTCATGATGGTATGGCAGTAGGTATTCGAGATGTTGGTGGAGCACCTAAGGTGGCATTTAATGTATTCCAGTATATGGATACTAATAATCCAGCATATGCAAACTTTGCGCTTCCATATATTGGAGCAACAAGCTGGGCAGATCTTGGATTACAGTAAAAATGATAATATATAAGCAGAGTCGGATGATATTCCGACTCTGTTTTAGAATAAATAATAATGTTGCAAGTGTGTGTTGAGCACGTATGTTGCATTCTGCTTGTAATGGTATAGTAAAAATGGTATAATTTGAACACGAATGTCTGACAATATCAGGCGAAAAAGAAAAAATTTGGAGGTTTGAATGAAGAAAAAACTTAGCTTATGGGGCGCGGTGTGTCTAATTTTGGTTTGCCTCATGCAAATGACAGTTATGGCTGCCGGAAATGTTACGATTAATCAGTGTATTATTAGTGGTGCTAATCAAGTTACTGTGGTAGCGACTACGGTATCTAACATACCAAGTGATGATAACAATTATTACTTATTTGCATTACAGCCATATGAGACAGCCATCGGTGCAAGAACCAATTACTGTGCGGTAGCTGCAAAAGCAGGAACAGTTACTATGGCAACAACCTTGGATTTGAACACAGCAGCATCCAAGCTGTATAGCAAGTTTGTTGTTGCGGTAAAATCTGGTGGAGTATTTACACCTGTCAGTCAGGAATTTTATATTACGAACCCAGAAGCAGTAGCAACAAAGACAGCTGTAAATCCAGTGCCGAAGTCGATTAAAGGTGTTACAGCAGATAATGCAGCAATTATGGATCTTGCAAACTTAGGCGTACAGCATGCAAGTTATGAGCTAGCAGTAAACAGATTTTTTGAGCCAAGTGCCGCCTATATTACTTATGCATACAATGGAAAGGCTTATAATTTTAGCCAGACAGTAGTGGCAGAGTATGATATGATTATGACCTTGTTTGCGACACAAGGTGTAGAAGTTACGATGAATGTCGTAAATTATTACAATCCGGCAACAGCATTAACCGTAAAGCCAACAGGTCGTGTAGCAGGCTACAGACATTATGCTTTTAATACGGACGAGCAGGCAGGAGCAGAGGCTTTACAGGCGTTAATGGTATTCTTAACAGAAAGATATAGCAATTTTGCAACAGGACTTGTAACCAACTGGATTATCGGTAATGAAGTAAATAATAACAATCCTTGGTATTTTGCAGGAAACTATAATGTAAACGGTTTTACGAATGAATATGAGAAAGCATTCCGTATGTTCTATACAGCGATTAAGAGTACCAATGCAAATGCAAGAGTACTTACCTGTATCGACCAGAGATGGACATGGGAGGATGGAACCAGAAATCAGTATGGTGCAAAGAAATTTATTGATGCATTTAATGTTAATGTTATTTCTCATGGTAATATAGATTGGGGTGTTGCATGGCATCCACATCCGGTTCCATTAACGGCAGCGAAATTCTGGGATATGCCTGTAGCATATAAGAGATTGAACTTGATTGATCATACGCCGAATACAAGAATGATCAATCCAATGAATATGGAAGTATTTACTAATTATATGTGTCAGCCAGCATACCTTAGTCCAACAGGACAGGTTCGCTATATCATGATTTCAGAGATTTTGTTTAATTCCATGAGTTCTAACGAGGCTACCCAGGCAGCATCTTTTGCATATGCATATAAGCTAGCAGAGAGAAATCCACATATCAAGGCATTTGTGGTACACCGTATGGTAGATTCTCCATACGAGAAGGCAAGCGACAAGATTGCGTGTGGTCTTTACAATTGTGATGCAAATGGATGGGCATCTACACCAAAACAGATTTATAATGTATTTAAATATATTGATACACCACAGTCCGCTGCATATACACAGTTTGCACTTCCGATTATCGGAGCAGGAAGCTGGGCACAGTTGGGTTGTAACTAAAATAAACATATTGATTATATAAGCAATACAAAAAGAGACAGATTCATAGAATTTGTCTCTTTTTGCATATAGGAAGCAAGGGGATGATAAAATGATTGTATAAAGATAAAGTGAGTGATAAAATTAAGATGGAGACATTAAATAAGTGTAAAAACCAAGCCTGAGCTATTATTATTCTGACACATACACAAACGATGGTTTAATAACACGAGCAAATATGAATCAAAAAGGAGATTGCTATGGAATATAATATCGGGATGAGCAGGCAAAAAGATGCAAAAATATGTGTAGACGAAGCAACTGCAAAGTTTAAAAATCCAAAGTTGATTTTATTTTTTTCACCAGTGGAACAATTTGAAGAGTATACACAATTCATTCATCAGAAGTTTCCCAATAGTATAAGCATGGGGGCAACTACAATTGCCGCATTTAGTAAAGATGGTACAGATAAGCAGGGGTTAAAGGTAGTTGGTATTGAAAGTGGCATACGGTGTAGTGCGGATGTTATTGAGGATATTGATGAATATCCAATTAAATATACAGACCGTATTAAAAAGTGTGTAGATGACGTTGGAACTACCCAAAATACGATATGTCTGGAATTTACGACAGCACTTCTTTGCGCAGAGGAGTCGGTATTAAATACGTTAAATGCTGTATTGGAAAAAGATGGAATAACGGTTTTTGGAGGGTCAGCAGGGGATGTTGGTACAGCAGTTGGGACGAAAGTAGCATTAAATGGAAAGGTTCGCCCAAAAAGTACGGTATTTGCAATAGTACATAATGAAGGTGGAGCGATAAAAATATTTAGAGAGAATATTTATGTACCAATAACCGGTAATGTGCTAACAGCCACAAAGGTTGAAAGCTTTCAACGTACGGTATATGAATATAATAGAGAACCGGCGACTCGTGTATTTGCAAGAGAGCTCGGGATATCAGAGTCACAGGTTTCACAACATATAGATACCAATCCGATCGGTAGAATTATAGGTGATGAGCTATATATCACAGCAAATTGTAATGAAACACAGAATCATGGAATGGTATATCATGCTAGAATCTTTGATAACTCAAAGGTATTCGTGCTTCATCCGGGCGAATATCGAAGTATTGTACAAGAGACAAAAGAAAGGATAAAGAAAGAGATTCCAAAACCATCATTTTCTATTATGTGTCATTGTCTTGCAAGAACGATTTTATTTACCAATGAAGGATATTTAGATGAATATTCAAAAGAAATGCATTCTGTTTTGGGGGATTATATAGGATTTTCAGGATATGGTGAGCAATATGGAAGTCAACATTTTAACCAAACAATGACAGTAGCTGTGTTTGAATAGAAGAGGAGGTTGCTATGAGCATATTTCGTCGTAATAAAGACAGAGAAGTAAGTCAGCATGTGGAAGTTAATGAACCAAAGCAAAATAATATGAAAAATTCATTTAAGTATGGTATAGATTACCTCTTGAAACGCATGTCTATTATTAGACACCAAGAAATAGAGGTTACTAGAGCAATTGATAATATTCAGATACGAACACATCAAACAACAAAAGTTTTCGATGAGGTAAAGGAAGTTCTTGAAAAAACATCAAAAAATTATAAAATGTTTGAAGAACATGCTCAAAATATTCATGCAGCTATGGATGAATCCGATCAAAGAGTTATTACATCAGATGAAAAAATGCATCAATTGATGGATCAGATGGATGTATCGGAAAATCAATTAACCGATATGAAAGATACATTTCAGCAGCTGGAAATGGATTTTGAAAATATCACTCAATTTACGCAGAGTATTACCGGAATATCAAATAGAACAAATCTACTTGCATTGAATGCCAGTATAGAAGCTGCCAGAGCAGGAGAAGCTGGTAGAGGATTTAATGTAGTGGCGGAACAGATTAGAGATTTGTCAGCTAATACAGCAGAGCTTGTAAAAGGCATTGATGAGTCGATAGAAAAATTAAGAGAAACTTTAGCAAGTCTGCAGGGTGAGATTGATAAAACGGTTGGTACGATTAAAGAGAATAAGAATTATACAGAGGGATTAAAAGATTCCTTTGAGTATTTAAAAGAAGGAACAAGTAAGGTAAATAATATTGTATTTGAAGTTAGTAAGTTATTTGGTACCAATGTTATTCAAATGCAAAAAACAGCAGCTGGAATAGAACGATTATATGAGGATATGACATCTATTGACGAAGGTATAGGAGAGATTAACATTAAAAGTAGCGAAAAATCAGTGGCAGTTGGTGCCGTAGAAGATGTATTATGGCAATTTAAGAAAATTATAGATGAGAAGTAGTTATTTGGGGAAAGGGAAAAAGTATGGAATTACAAGAGAAAAAGTACCAATATGCTGAAAAGAAAGAGCAGATTAAACGTGCCAATCGGTTCCTGACATTGGGTTTTCTGCTTTTCTATTTGGCGATGACTATTGTTGTATGGATTGCTGCAATAAGAGGAATCAGAACAATGGGCTATGCGATTACTATCGAAGGAATAGTAATCGCTGCCCTTGCAATTACCAAGATATATGATGTGAAGAATCCTGGAAGTGTATATACTAAGTATATCGCTTTGGTAGGTGTTGTGATTGTGGCATGTATAACCGGCTTTGAATTTGATGCCTATTACGTGCGTTTTATGGCAGCCATTCCCTGTATTAGTGCGGTTTTATTCTTTGATAATAAGTATACGAAAATTGCTGGCTCTATCTTCATGGCAATTAATATATTCTTAAATGTCTATAAGATTGCAATTATTAAGAAATTTTCAGGTGAAGCAGCGATTGACCAGATTGCTGCCACATGTGGTATCTTTTTATTGCTTCTTTTGGTTTATTTTGCAACGAATATATTAACGAAGTTTAATCATGATACAAGACATAGCCTTATGCAGGAGCAGGAACGGCAAAAGATAATTATGGATAAGGTAATAGCTGTTGCCGAGGAGGTACGTGAGGGTACGGTAAATGCGATGGATATGGTAAATGAGTTGAATTCTTCCACCGATATGGTAAATGGTGCCATGAAGGATATTTCGGACAGTACGTTAAGTACTGCTGAAAATATACAGGTACAGACCGAAATGACTCAGAATATTCAGGACTCGATAGGAACGACTTTGGAACGTTCTGAAAATATGGTTCAGGTAGCAAAGCATACCGGTGAGTTGAATGACCAAAGCTTACAGATTATGAATAATCTGAAAAAGCAATCAGAGGTAATCTCAGAAACAAACTCAGAGGTTGCAGAGTCTATGAAGAGATTGCAGGAGTGCGCAGGAGCAGTAAAAAGTATCGCTGATACTATCTTTGCAATATCCAGTCAGACGAATCTGTTAGCGTTAAATGCTTCCATTGAAAGTGCCCGTGCAGGGGAAGCCGGAAGAGGATTTGCAGTAGTAGCAGATGAGATACGTCAGTTAGCAGAGAAAACAAGAGAGGAAACAGAACACATTGCATCGATATTAGGAGAATTATCAGAGAATGCGGAGGCAGCAGCAGGCGCTGTTTCGAAATCAGTGGAGGCAGCAGAAGCACAGGATGGCTTAATTTCTCAGGCGTCAGAAAGCTTTACAGAGGTAAATAGTAACGTAGGACAGTTAATCTCTGATATTGGTGAAATTGACCATATGCTAAGTGATCTGTCAGAAGCAAATAATCAGATTGTAGATAATATTATGCATTTATCTGCGACTACGCAGGAAGTAACAGCATCTTCTGCACAAGCAGCTGAGCTGAGTGTTAGGAATCTGCACAATGCAGAACAAACCAAGAATCTGCTGGATGGTGTTATCGCAACATCACATCAGCTGGATCAATATACAGCGAAGTAATAGGAACCCTTCAGGTGGTGTAAATCACTTGGGGGGTTTTGTAAAGAGTTTCTGATAAAAGAATTGATTGTGCAAAAGGAAAAACATATAATGTAGATATAAAATAGGTAGTAGACAGAAAGGAAATGTCATGGGCTTATATTTAGATCCGAATCCGGCAGGCTTTGTAGAAGCAGTACAGTCAGAAATATATGTGGACAAGAGTGAGTTGATTAAGTATACCAACAAGGTATTTGCCACAGCTCAGAAAAATATATGTATCAGCAGACCAAGAAGATTTGGTAAATCAATGGCTGCTAATATGCTTTGCGCATATTATGGGAAAAACAATAGCATGCGCTCAATTTTTGAAGAGTTAAAAATATACCAGGATGAATCCTTTGAAAAGCACTTTAATCGATATCATGTCATTGCATTAAATATGCAGATATTTTTAAGTGAAACGCATAATGTGCAGAGAATGATGGAAAAAATACAAAAGTCATTAGTAGAAGAACTGCAACAGACTTATCCGGATATTATGGCAGATTCTTTAACAGAAATGTTAGCTAGGATATTTGATAAAACAGGCGAAAAATTTGTTTTTATCATTGATGAATGGGATTGTATATTCCGAGAGAAAAGAGAGAACGAAGAGGGACATATCACATATTTGGACTTTTTAAGAAATCTGTTAAAGGATAGAGGCTATGTGGGATTAGCATATATGACAGGAATTTTGCCGATTAAGAAATATGGCAGTCATTCGGCATTAAACATGTTTACAGAGTTTTCTATGACAAATCCAAGAGGTCTTGCACCTTTTGTAGGATTTACGGATGAAGAAGTGCAGGGATTGTGTGAGAAGTATGGCATGGATTATGTGGAAGCATCCAGATGGTATGATGGATATACCTTCCGAAAGGAGCCGCATATTTATAGCCCGAAGTCAGTAGTTGATGCGATGTTGAATGAAGAGTTTGACAGCTATTGGACACAGACAGAAACATATGATGCGCTTAAAATGTACATTGAGATGAATTATGATGGCTTGAGAGATGCTGTGATAGAAATGCTTTCCGGAGGTAGAGTGAAGGTCAATACAGCGACTTTTCAAAACGATATGACTAGCTTTCAGACAAGGGATGATGTATTGACTTTGTTGATACATCTTGGATATTTAGCATATGATTCTAATAAAGAGGAAGTCTTTATTCCGAATTATGAAGTGTCGAAGGAATATAGAAATGCGTTGCAGGGAGCTGGATGGACTAAGGTAATTCAGGCAATCCAGCAATCTGAACAGCTTTTGCAGGATACATGGAATAAAAAGGAAGAATTAGTAGCAAAGGCTTTGGAAGAAATACATCTGGAAACCTCGGTGTTGTCTTATAATAATGAGAACTCTTTAGCATGTATGATTGCGCTTGCCTATTATAGTGCTAAGAATTACTATACAGAAGTTAGAGAAATGCCGACAGGAGAAGGTTTTGCAGATATTATTTTTATTCCTAGAAAAAATCATCTTGATAAGCCTGCAATGATAGTGGAACTGAAATGGGATAAAAGCGTAGAAGGTGCGATTGCTCAGATTAAAGAAAAGAAGTATATGAAAGCGCTGGAAGAATATAAAGGAAATGTACTTCTGGTAGCGATCAATTATGATAAGAAAAATAAAAAGCATGAATGTAAGATAGAAGATGAGCTATGCTTGTAAAGGAAAAGTCATTTTGAAGTGGTTGTAAAAAAATTACTTTAAAATGATTTTTTATGTAACGAGTAAATAGGTAAGTTGGACTTATTTTAGAGAATGCAATGAGCAAAGCTTACCACTCACCAAGTTAAGTGACCGTTCAAGGAGTTATGGTTGCAAAATGTGGAAAGAAGTGCTTATAAAGTTATAAACTGTAATAAACAAAACGAAAGAGGGAGCAAGAATGAAACAAGGGAAAATATGGTTCATAATACAAATTACAACAGCGGTTTGCTGTGTGATAGCGGGAATCTCAGTTGGTGTTTTAGGGATTCTTTCTATATTAGGGAAGGTGGATGTAAAATATATTTTTGTGGGATTGTTCATTTTACTTTTTTTATCAAGTATTTCTTGTGCTATAGCGGCATTGGATTTAAGAAAAATAAATAAATTAGAAGAAACTTGTAACGAATCAGATTCCAAACAGGACTTATCATCAAACGAAAGGTAACAAACGGGAAGGAGCAGCACGTTGGAGATAAAGGAAGCGTATGAACAATATTTTAATACCGTGTACGGTTATCTATGTACGCTCACAGGTGGAAATCACAATCTGGCAGAGGAGCTGACACAGGAAACCTTCTATCGGGCAACGAAGAAGATTTCAGAATTTCGTGGAGAAGCGAAAATGTCGACATGGTTATGTCAGATTGCAAAATATGTATATTATCAAAGCTTAGATAAGAAAAGGCGTAGAAAAGAAGTTTCCTTTGATGAGGCAGTAGAGCTTGCCATGCAGGAGGAAACAGAGAAAGCTATAGAAGATGCCGAAGCGAAAATGAACATATTTCGAGGAATTTATAAATTACCGTCACCGATGAGAGATGTTGTAATGCTAAGGCTGACGGGAGAATTAAGCTTTAAGGAAATCGGTGACATTATGGCACAGTCCGAGAACTGGGCAAGAGTTACTTTTTACCGTGCCAAGCAGATGTTGGGAAAGGAGCTGAAGCGAGATGAATAAACAATATGATTGCAATATTATTTTAGACTTACTTCCTCTCTCAATTGAAAACATGGTAACAGAGGAAACGCAAAAAGTAATAGACCAGCATCTTTTGGCCTGTGAAAGCTGTAGACAAATTTATGAGGATATGACAAGAGAGCTTGATATTACATCCACAAAGAAGAAGCGTAAAAAGAAAAAGCGACACAAATATAAGAGAAAGAGCCTGATTAAAAAATGTATTCTTGGATATTTGTTGTTATTGGTACTTATGGTGGCATTTTGTATCATAGATGTGTGTTTCTTTTTGTAGAAAGGCATGGTAGTGTGCAAAATTCATATATGGAAGATTTTACACACGGCAAATTTGCGCTTTGCACAAATTTGCAGGTTATAGAAAGGGCATGGTTATGAATATGAAAGAAAACATGGATTGTAATATTGTGGCAGACCTGATGGAACTGTCCTTGGACGGTCTGACAAGTGAGGAATCGGAGCAGTTGATACAGGAACACATACAGTCTTGTAGAAGATGCAAGAGATATAGAGAAGTTTTGACTAAGCGACGACAGGAAAGAGAGAGAAATGAACAGGAAAATGATAAAAAGATTTTCCGGGCGTTAAAAAGATGGCGTTATGAGCTAATCGGACTTTTTATAGGAATTATAGCTGTCGTGGCTTTTATAGTAATCATTCTGTTTCGACCATTTTCAGGAAATAAGGATGAAGAAGTATATCCTGTAAAAGAGCATTACGAACAGACTACTGATTATGGAAAACAAGATTACAAAGGTATCGCAGAACTGGCGTTATTCCCGGATAGTGAAGATATAGCAGGGCAGATAGCAGAATTCTACTATCATTGTAAAGGAAATAAGCTGTATCAGGAATATCAGATTTATCTGGAATGCACCTATGAAAAGGAAGCTTATGAAGCGGAAAAACAACGACTTTTGCAAATTACAGATAAGAACACAGAGCGAAAAGTAGGATATTCCGAGGAAGAAACAAGCCTTCCATGTGTATATTCCATGCTGTACGATGAGGGATATGAATATGCCCTTTTATCAGAAGAGGAATACAAGATTATATACATCTATTTGCAGGGAATAGATCGAAGAGAGCTTGTATTTGAGGAAAAGTATCTTCCAAAGGACTATGGACAAATGGGACATTTCATGGAAACAGAGAGAGAGCCATTTCGTATTTATATGACAGATGAGGAGAGGATGCGCTATGAACCGTAAAGTGAAGAAAATAGGAAAAGGAATATTGATAGGGATATTATTGACAATAGCTACCTTATTTACACTCGTGTTTGTATTTTTGTATTTCGTCTTCTTTGGTGGACCCGCAAAAGTGACACGCGATATTAAGGATTATGAAGAAATTATATCAAATCCTTATGCACAGACAGGATACATTGTATTTCCGGAGAAGATTCCAGAGGGAGTAATAGAAACAGAGTTCTATAATTCTTATCGGGACACTTGGAATTCGCCGACTTTACAGACTTATCTTACCTGTGTATATGATACGGAAACCTATCAAAAGGAAATAGACCGATTAGAGCATACGTCAAAGACCTATGGTGATAAGAAGAAAAAACTGCTTCGTGATGAGAAAAAGAAGTTTCAATATCCGGCGTATATTGCGGTAGAAAATGCGGCACATAAATATGAATATGCCTTGTTAACTGGGGAGAATCAGATTACATATATCAGCACCAGCTTTATTGATAAAGAGAATGTGAAGTTTAGTGAGGATTATCTTCCGTATGACTTTATGACAGAAGAAGGAAGAGCTTTTGGAAGTGGTTATTCCATTTATTATGGTAAGGTTCTGGCAACTATGATAGATACGGATTATACAAGAGATTCCAATCCGGAGGTAAGAGATGCCCATATGGAGATCATCGGAGATAATAACTTTTTTGTGCGTGTTTTCGTAGATGAGCAAGGTAGAGAAATCATAGATGGTTGTGCACAGTATTATTATAATCCAAAAACAGAGGAAGATAAGGAATTCACATATGATGATCTAAACGGTATGGAATATAAGGCTATGGAAGCAGACAGAGAGAAGAATATGGTCATTGTTACCTATTTGGACGACGGAGAGGAGAAAACGAGGGAGTATTTGATGGAATAGGATTCTTAACTTCCAGAAATTTTACCACTCAAACAGTCTATCACTCACTTAGCCCATATTCCTTAATTAATCTTTTTACGGCTGTTTTAGGTGAGTCATTATTTATCTCAAATCTGTTTTTTATTCCTATTTTAGAATAAACATTTCCATACCATTCAAGATCCGCCTTAATATCAGACATGTAATAATCTCGACGTTGATTTTTGTAGTCATTATCCTTATATATTGTGTCATCTATATCGCTAAAAACCAGCCTATCAAATATATTAGCGGGGGTATCTACAAGTTCAATTGAAAGTATGTCATCTTCAGTTATGCGCTTGCCAAAATTATCTGTATAAGATATTGGCGAAATTACAAAAACCATGTTTTCTTCCTTTGATATTATCTTTTTAATTATTCGACCTCTTTTTTGGTCTCTCCAGCGAAGATTTTCTGTATGTACAAACTCTTCAAGAGTCATCTGAAATTCTTTCTTTACTTCCTCGTCCAGATCATAGAAACTATACCCCAGCTCTTTTGCAAGTATTGTTCCAATTGTAGTTTTGCCAACATTACTTATTCCGAAAAGAAGTATCTTCATTCAACCACTTCCCCTCTGACAAAAGCTAAGATTTCTTCATAGCTTTTGTCACTATTTATAACCGCATTCATTAATTCTTCCTTGCGCAGTTCATTACGCATTTTTATAAGCTCTGCAAGAGCATCCTTTTCTGCTTCATATCTGGCTTTGGCCTTTTCCAATGCCTCTTTCTGCTGTTCGATTTTTGCATCAAGTTTATCTGCGCTCACTCTGGTTTTATACTTTTTTGCCACTATAATTTCCTCCCGTTAATCTTAACCTTAAGGACTTTTGTATTCAGTTCATTACTGATTTGTTCCGTTTTTCTTTTGATATAGTTCGCATCAATACCAAATGCTTTGAGTATCGTTTTCTGGTTTGCTGTTACAGCATGATCCAGACGATAAACGCCATCCGCCTGCCGTATCATCTCTATTTTTTCAAGTTCCCTGATTGCTGCAGGTACATTCATAAAGTTTGGAGAACTGAGCAGTTTTTCTTCCTCATCCTTAAGCTTTGTATACATGCGGTTTCTGATAATCAGGGCAACAAATGCAATCAGCATTTTCCCTTCCAGCGCATCACCGGTATATACCCTCATACTCCTGTTACCTAGAAATGTCTTATCCGCCTTGAATAACTTTTCAGAAGCATCCCGGCTCTTATACAGTTCAAGAGCCTCCTTCGCCTTCATATTTTCCGAAGTGATAATACAGAAATAGCCACACATTTTCAGTTCTTCTTCAATAACAGAGCTCTTTTCTATTGCACACACAAAGCACTGGTCTTCCTGCCCCTCGTGATAGTATTCCAGGCTGAAATACTTTTCATATGATTTATCGAATACTACAGGCTGCCCTTCCAGTTTCTTAAAATAAGCAGCAAGCTTGTCTATCTTTTGTTCCAGCTGTTCCCTTTCAGCAGCCGCTTTGCTATAGCTATAATAAATGTGCAGATATCTGTTTCTTTCATCTGATGGAAAAACAGTTCTTTCCACAGTGGTTCCATTTACACCAAAGCGCCTTATTGTATACTGCCTGCTATCTTCAAACGTGCCCCTAACTTCTTTGACAACATCATTAACAAGGGCTTTCATGCCTTTTACCATGATTACAAAATCATAACCACATTTATCCATATATTTGATATTTTCACGGCTGAAATAACCTCGATCAAGAATAAATCCGGCATTCTTATATCCATAAGCCATGGCTTTATCAAGCATGCACTGAAGCTGTGATACATCTACAATACTTCCGGGATAATCCTCATAGAAAAGAGGCTCTCTGTTATTACAGTCATAAGCAATGGAATAATTAAAAATCGGCAGTCCCTTATCTTCTTTGGCATGACCGTATTCAACAAGTTCAATGTCTCCGGCCTGGCAATTCTTATTGGTAGAATCGTAAGATATATATATCTTGTCCTTATTCTTCTTTAATGCATTCCATTCATTCTGAAATTCTACAGAATCATCAACAGAAATCTGTCCAATAAACTCAGATACCGTTGAATCACTGTATATTTTATAGCCGGGTGTAAAAAGCGGATGATTATAAGCATAATCCGGATAATACTGTCCGGCATTATTCTCTGTTGTCAGATAGTAGGATACCAGGTCAAGAAATAAGCCTGTTCCCCTGTCATCGTTATAAATGGAGGACACGATGTTTTCCACCATACTTTCCATCATCAGTTTTTCTAGAACCATAAAGGTTCCAATTCGGAGGCAGCTGCTCCGCTCATCACGTCCCTCATCCGCAGGAAGCTGTGCGTCAGGAAAATATTTCACGAAATTCGGATTAGGATACATCATGGTATGATCATCTTTACACTTTTTTCCTATCGTGGTTCTCTTTGGAATGTTGTATTTTTTGTCTGGCTTATATACCCTGTCATACTCATAGTTAATGTATGTTACACCCTTTATGGTACGCTCAAAAATCTTTCCTTTTTCCTCTGGAATCTTAACCAAAAAATCATAATACATAATCGTTTCTCACTCAAACATTAAGTATGTATACCTACTCAATTATTATAACAAGAAACGGGCAGAAAATCAAGAAAATTCGCTGATTTTCTGCCCGTTTTGAGCATTTATTTTCGATTGAGTGTCAACTTCTACTGGAAGTTAAGAAGGATTTACAATCAATTTTTGAAATGCTCTTTTGGCATTATTACATGTATATGCATAAAAAATTGCTAAAGGGGAAGTATAGGACTGAAAAGTGTAATTGATTGCATTTTTCAGTCCTATTTTGTTGCGGTGAGTTGAAGATTTCAAAGGTATATGCTATTCTAAGACTGAAAAGTGAATTTAGTTGCAAAAATCTTCCCTATAAGGAGCGTGTGAATATGGAAATTAAACGTGAATACTATTTAGACAAGTTAATAAAAAGACAAAATAATGGATTAATAAAGGTTATAACAGGTATTAGAAGATGTGGAAAATCTTATTTGTTAAATACTCTTTTTTATAATTATTTGCTAGAGAGTGGTGTAGATAAGGAACATATCATTCGTTTTGCATTTGATTCCGCAGATGATCTTTACCTTATTGGCGAAAGTCTTATTAGTGTAGAGAAAGAAAAAAGAGGTGTAAATCCAGAGTTATTTATGGAGTATATTCGCTCTCAAACATCTGGTGAAGGGAAATATTATTTACTTCTAGATGAGGTGCAATTACTTGATTGCTTTGAATCTGTTCTGAATGGATACTTGCGTAAGGATAATATGGATGTGTATGTCACTGGAAGTAATGCAAAGTTTTTGTCAAAGGATATTATCACTGAATTTGCAGGGCGTGGTGACGAAATTCATATGTATCCATTAAGTTTTGCGGAATTTATGTCTGTGTATAAAGGCGATAAGTATGAAGGTCTGTCTGAATACATGCTCTATGGTGGGATTCCGCTTGTAGTTCTGAGAGAGGGCGCAAACGAAAAAGCAGCCGCATTACAAAATCTGTTTGATGAAATCTATATCACAGACATATTCAAGAGAAATAGAGTTAAGAACCAGGGTGAGCTAGAAGATTTGTTGAATATCTTATCTTCTGCAATCGGCTCTCTTACGAATCCGGAAAAATTGAAAAATACATTCAAGACAGTTAAAAAATCAAGTATTACAGCGAAAACAATCAAGAAATATTTAGATTATTTTGAAGATTCATTTTTGATAGAGTCTGCACAAAGATATGACATCAAGGGTAAGGCTTATATTGAAACTCCAAAGAAATATTATTTTTCGGATTTGGGACTTCGGAATGCACGAATTAATTTTCGACAGTTTGAGCAGACACATTCTATGGAGAATGTTATTTATAATGAGCTTCGCATGCGTGGATATAGTGTGGATGTAGGTGTTGTGCCAATTGCAGAAAAGGATAAAGATGGAAAAGTAGTTCGAAAAGCTTTGGAAGTGGATTTTGTATGTAACCTTGGTTCGGCAAGATATTATATCCAGTCCGCATATTCTCTTCCGGATGAAGCAAAGAGAAATCAAGAGATAAGACCATTTAGAAAAATAGATGATTCCTTTAAGAAAATTGTAGTGACAAAAGATATTGTACCAATGCATTATGATGAGAACGGAATTTTGACAGTGAACATTTATGAGTTCTTGCTTAATCCGGGAAGTATTAACATGTGATAAAATAATTAGGGGTGAGTAATATGTACCGAATTGGAATTTGTGATGATGAAATAGAATTCTG